>JAADDG010000061.1 GCA_013154075.1 Campylobacterota bacterium
ATCAATCCAAGCCCCTCGTTTTCGCCAAATTCGTAACTCTTTTCAAAAAGAAGCTGCATTCCAAGACATATTCCCAAAATGGGCTTACCGCTTTTTGCAAAATCCTTTATAGCTTCATCCATTCCGCTTTTTCTAAGATGCTCCATAGCATCCCCGAAAGCCCCTACTCCCGGCAAAAGCAATTTATCAAACTTACCGACCTCTTTGGGATCGCTTACTATTTTAGCCTCGGCTCCAACTTTATCGAAAGCGTTTTGAACGCTTCTTAAATTACCCATATTGTAATCTATTACGGCTATCATTTCCCCTCGCTTATCTTTTTTTCGACACAACTTCTAAAAACTTCTCTATAGCCTCTATCGGGCAAATTCTCGGCCATTTTGGACAGATTTTCAAAATATTCTCTTAAAGTCAAATTTCCTTTAAGCTGCTCATACTGAAGATAGAGCCAATAGGTATTTAAAACATCGCTTTCGCAATACTCTCTAATCTTTTCGAACTCTTTTTGATAATAGAGATCCAAAACCTGATCTCCGCTTACGTCATATTTCCCGGGCGCCCCTATCAAAGAGCACAAAACATCGAGCTTCAACCCTCTAACGGCTCCAAATTCAGCTATATGATCCATCAAATCCACATGAAAACGATCCGAATATCTGGTCCTGTAATTTTCCCATTTGTTTTTGTTAAGAAGCTGATTTTCTTTCTCGAAATATGAAGGACAGGAGATGTTATACTTCATAGCTCTTACCATAAGCATCGGAATATCGAAAGTTCTGCCGTTGAAAGAGACAAGTTTCGGATTTTTGTCATCAATAAAAGAGAGAAATTTTTCGATAAGGCCCTTTTCGCTATCGGCCTCTATGGAGCTTACTTTCATAAATCTACCAAAATCGTCGCATATGACGGCGGATATGGCCACCACTTTATGAAAAGGAATCGGCAAAAACGAAGATCCGCTTCTTTCTTCCTGCTCCTCTAAAGCGGTTTGTGAAATCTCCCTATCGCTCCCCTCATAACCGAAAATTTTTTTCAATAAATCTACATCCGGAACGGTTTCACAATCAAAAATACAAATCATAAACGTATTATAGTCTAATTTTGCGCCAAAGTTTTATATTTTAAATTCTCTATTTTGTAAATACTCGCTCTTTTTCTTCTTTGCTCATACATCTTTTTAATAAGAAAATAAATACTTATTCCTATCACGTCGGCTAAAAAATCTTTTAGACTAAAACTTCTACCCGGAACGAAAAAGAGCTGATAAACTTCTATAAAAGCTCCTATGAAAAGTAAAATGGCGCCGTTTAAAAAAATATTTTTAATATTATAAGCCTTCTCCAATAGAAAAGCTAAAATTACAAAAGCTACAATATGATTTAATTTATCGTTAAAATTGATAAGAAAATAAAAAAACGGTCGATGTTGATAACTGAAGGTATGGAAAGCCAAATAAAAAACGCTTGATATGACGATAAAAAAGAAGATTCTAAAAAAGTTTGACAAATCGTCTCCTTCGTTTTATAATTATAAAATTTTTTACAAGAGTGTAAAAAATGGACAAATATAACTTCCATATGAAAGTTTATTTTATAATTTTTTTTATTAAAGAGTGTTTATGCGCATAGCTATCGTAAAACTCTCAGCTTTGGGCGACATCGTCCACTCAATGATTGTTCTTCAATTTATTAAAAAATATTATCCAAATATTAAAATAGATTGGATAACTGAAGAATCGTTCGCACCAATCTTAGGCAACAACCACGATATAGATGATATCAAAACTTTAAATCTAAAATCAATAAAAAAACAAAAAAAACTTATTATAAATGAGCTAAAAAAAATAAACCTTTACAAAAAAGAGAAGTATGACCTTGTCATAGATCTCCAAGGATTAATAAAATCGGCAATAGTTTCTAAAAGTATCGGAAAATTCTGCGTAGGATTTGATAAAAATTCGACCAGAGAATCGTTAGCTTCCTTCTTTTATTCAAAAAGCTTTTATATTCCTTATGAAGAAAATATTATTTTAAGAAATTTGCTTTTGGTCTCCAAAGCTTTAAGGTTCGAGTTTGACAAAGAGGAAGTGTTGAATAAAAAGTCCTTTTTGTATTATAAATTAAAGGATTTAAAGGATATAAAAAATTATCTAAATCCTTCCAAAAAAAACATCCTACTTGTAACAGGCTCCAGCTGGCCGAGCAAAATGTACCCGAAAGAAAAGCTAATAGAGATAGCAAACGCTTTGCAAGAAAACGTATTGGTTTGCTGGGGAAACGAAAAAGAGAGAGAGATAGCCAGATTCATAGCCGAAAACTCTCACGCCAAAAAACTTCCCAAGTTGAATCTAAACCAATTAAAAGCTATAATTTCACAAAGCGATCTGGTAATAGGAGCCGATACGGGCCCGACTCACATGGCTTGGGCTCTAAATAGACCCAGCATTACCATATTCGGCCCTACCCCGAGCTTTAGAAATACGTTTCAAACGCCTATAAATCTAACGGTAGATTGCGGCAAAAAGATAGATCCAAAAAAGCTGGATAAAAAAGATTTTTGCATAAAAGAGATAGATCCGAAAATAATCATACAAAAGGCTGAAAAGTTACTATATGGATAGAATCTATTATATATCTTTTTCGATTTTTCGTTTTATCGTTAGAAAAACTCCCGATTTTATCCAACAGCCTATTTTAAACTCTTTAGCCCATTTAGCCTATCTGATAGATAAAAGACACAGAAAAATAGCTTTTACAAATCTCGATTTCGCATTTGAAGACTCTCTATCAAAAGAAGAAAAAACAAAAATAGTAAAAAGATGCTATAAAAATCTCGTATACAACCTTGCGGACTTCGTAAAAAATCAGGGAATAAACAAAGAAGAGCTAAAACAAAAAGTAAAAGTAAAAAACGAACATTACGTAAAAGAGGCTGAAAAAAGCGGTAAAAAGATTATCTTCATTACGGCCCATTACGGAAATTGGGAGCTAACGGGCCTTTATACGGGAGCCTTCTACGGACCCATAACGACGGTAGGAAGAGTGCTCGATTCCAAAGTAATGAACGAAATTTTAAAAAAGAACAGAGAGCAGTTTGATATAAAAATAGTCGATAAAATGGGAGCTATGAAAACCCTCATCAAAGATATCAAAAGCGGAAGAAGACTCGGACTGCTCGTAGATCAAAATACCGCTTCAAACGAAGGAGAACTTATAGAGTTTTTCGGCAAAGAGGCCAGACACACTCCAGCCGCCGCGATCATAGCGCGTAAATTCAACGCTTTAATCATACCAGTATTTATAACCACAAACGATTTCAAAAAATATACTCTAACTTTCTATAAACCGATAGAGACTCCAAAAACGCAAAACGCAAAAGAGGATATCCTCAAATCCGTTCAAGAGCAGGCTAAAATAACCGAAAAAGTGATCAGGGAAAAACCGGAAGAGTGGTTTTGGTTTCATAGAAGATGGAAAAACAGATATGAGCACATCTATAAATAAACTTTCTATCGTTCTAATAACTTTCAATAGCCAAAAATATCTAAACCAAGTGCTAACTTCTTGCAAATTCGCCGACGAAATAGTAGTTGTGGACAGCCACTCTACCGACAAAACGATAGAAATAGCCAAAAAGCACAACGCAAAAATCTATACAATAGATTGGATGGGGTTTGGCAAACAAAAGCAAAAAGCTCTCGATTTGGCAAAAAACGATTGGGTTTTCGTGCTTGATAGCGACGAAGTAATCACAAAAAAATTGCAAGAAGAGATCCTTCAAATCCTAAAAAACCCCTCACACCACGCCTATTACGTACCGAGACTTAACTATTTTTTCGGCAAACCCGTAAAAAGGTGCGGCCTGTATCCCGACTATACCATCAGACTGATTAATAAAAATTACGCGAAATTCACCCCCGACGAGGTTCATGAAAAGATAGTGGTAGATGACAAAAAAGTTTCCTATTTAAGAAACCATATGATACACTACGCTTACGAAAACGTAGAGCAGTTTATCGCCAAACAAAACCGCTACTCCACACTAAACGCCAAAAACAGCGTCCTAAAGGCGATTTTTAATCCTCCTTGGACGTTTTTTAAGCTCTATATTTTAAAACTCGGCTTTTTGGAGGGATGGAGAGGTTTTGTAATATCCAAACTTTACAGCCAATACACTTTTTGGAAATATATTAAAAAAAGTCTATAAAAAATGCAAAAAATAGGAAAGCTTCTATCGGTAGAAAACCTTGATAAATTAGCCAATTACAGCTTTGTTCTATACGGATTTCTACTGCCCTTATCAAGAGCCGCAATATCTTTTTTCTCTATTTTGATATTTGCGATTTGGATACAAAAGCTAATAAGAGTTAAAGATTTTTCTATTTTCAAAGAGAAAGCTATTATATTTTTCTATCTTTTTTTGATTTTCAGCGCAATATCTCTATTTTGGGCGAATCCGAAATATTTCGGATTCGGAGCCGACATACTAAGAAAATATATGTATCTTTGGGCGCTTCCGGCATATGCGGCGATAATAGACAAAAAATATGCAAAAATGGCGCTAAACGCTTTTATTTGGGGAGTTTTCGTAAGCTCTTTGATCTCTTACGGAGTATTTTTCGAAATTATTCATCTTCATGGAGTAGCTCCCCAAAACCCATCCCCCGTTATGCATCACATCGTTTACAGTATCTTTTTGGCCTTCGCGGCTTCCCTGCTTTTGTATAAAATATTAAATTACAAAAAGAATAGAATTTTGCATACCATAATGTTCGCTCTTATCGTCGGAGATCTCTTTTTGATAAACGGACGGACGGGACAAGTAACTTTCATATTTGCGATGCTTCTTGTAATATACCTTAGATACAGATTTACGATAAAAACCATACTCCTATCCGCGGCTCTGCTCTTTAGCATCCTTTTTGCAGCCTACCATCTAAGCGAGAATTTTCACAACAGAGTAAAACTCACAATTCACAACACGATAGACGCAATAGAGAACGAAAACTATTATGAAAGTGTGGGACAGAGAATAGGCACTTGGTTTATCACAAAAGAGATGCTAAAAGATCATCTGCTTTTAGGATACGGAATAGGCAGCGAAATGCCGGCTTTCTACAAATACACAAAAACCGATCCGAAATATAGATTTTACAAAGAGCTCGGATTTCCGCATATGCATAACCAATATCTTCAAATTATCTTGCAAATAGGATTGATAGGCCTTTTGATTTTCTTGGCTTTTATCTATTTCATCTACAAAGCGCCCACAGAAGATAGAGAGATACGAGATGTAAAATATATAATCTTAACAATATATCTTTTGGGATTTTTAACCGAACCTCTAATATCTCATAGAAATTTTTCAATGGGGCTTTTTGCCTTTGTGATAGGAATAGTCTTAGTTTTTTCAAAAAGAGAGAAAAAGATTGCAGGATAAAATATATTTCATAAGACAGAAATACACCCCTTTCGGAGGAGCGGAGAGATATCTAAAAAGACTCACAAAAGAGCTTGAAAAATCAAATATTTCCTATGAAATCCTCTCTCTAAAAGCCCCAAAATTTCTCCCCTCTTGGCTAAAAGCCATCATTTTCAACCTTCAAATGTGCCTTTTTAAAAAGGGATTTTATTTCTCACTCGATAGAATCTCTTGTCCGGATATTTATAGAGCCGGAGACGGTGTGCATAAAGTATTTCTAAAAACAAAAAAAAGAACTCTAAACCCTTTAAATCCGATATATCTCTATCTTGAAAAACGAGCCTTCTTAAACGCCAAATATATAATCGCAAACTCCCAAAAAGTCAAAAATGAAATAGTCTCTACTTATCAGATAGATCCCGACAAAATAGAAGTGATTTATAACGGAATAGAGATAAAAGACTTTGATGAAAAAAGAGCAAAAGAGGAGATAAGAGAAGAGTTCGGCTTGGAGCCTCATAAAAAAATAATTTTATTCGTAGGAAGCGGTTTTGAGAGAAAGGGAGTAAAAGAGCTACTTTCACTTCTTTCACATATCAAATCCCCGTTTTACGCTTTTATTGTCGGTAAAGAGAAAAAAATAAAAAGATACAAAGAAATGGCCAAAAAGCTAAACATAGAAAATCACATATTTTTCACAGGTGCAAGAGAGGATGTTGAAAAGTTTTTTACCGCTTCAGATATCTTTATTTTTCCTACAAAATATGAACCTTTTTCAAACGTGATTTTGGAGGCGATGAGCTTCAAAAACGCCGTAATTACGACAATCCAAAACGGTGCAAGCGAAGTGCTTTCAAAAGATTTCGTTATGAATTCTCCAAATGATCTAACGATAATAGATAAAGTAGAAAAACTATTGAATGATGAAAAATATCTTCAAGATGTGAAAAACTCAAATCTTCAAATTGCAAAAAAATTCTCCATAGAAAATAATGCAAAACAAACTATTCAACTTGTGAAAAAGGCTGTGAAAAAAAGATGAAAATCTTTATAGAACTTCCGACATGGCTTGGAGATACTATAATGGCCACTCCCGCCATAGAAAATATTTTGAAAAAATACCCCAATGCAAAAATAACCCTCTTTGGCTCTTTCATCTCTACGGAAGCTTTAAAAAATCACAAAAATATTGAAAAAGTCATACAAGATAAAACAAGAAAAAAGCCCTTTAGAATCTTTCATTTAATAAAAGAGGCTAAAAACATGGAAAAATTTGATATGGCTTTTAGCTTCAGAAGCTCTTTTACCTCCAAAATACTTCTATTTTTCCTAAAATCCGATAAAAAATTTCAATACGACAAAAAAGCTTTCAAAGGCCATCAGGTAGAGAAATATAACTCTTTTATAAACAAATCTCTAAATACAAACTTTCCACCCCAAAAATTGACACTGCCGATTCCCAAAAAGAACTCCCAAAAACCTCTGCTTGGAATTAATCCCGGTGCCACTTACGGAAGTGCAAAGAGGTGGTATCCCGAAGAGTTTGCCAAAGTGGCCATAGCCTTATCAAAAAAATATGATATTTTGATTTTCGGAGGTCCGGCGGAAACAAATATAGCAAAAGATATAGAAGAGGAGTTGAAAAAAGCGGGAGTAAAAAACTATCTAAATTTAGCAGGCAAAACTACAATAACCGAACTTATTGCTCACATATCCTCACTATCTTTATTCATAACCAACGACAGCGGCCCTATGCACATAGCCTCAGCCTATCAAATCCCGACTATCGCGATATTCGGCCCAACCAAATCGGATGAAACGAGCCCTTGGATGAATAAGAAAGCTTTCATAATCAAAAAAGATCTCCCATGCGCTCCATGTATGAAGCGGGTATGTCCTATAAAAACCCATGAATGTATGAAAAGCATAAAATCGGAAGATGTTTTAAAATTAATAGAAAAAATTAATTTGATTTAAAAAATCCCCTTCACAAAATCAAAACATAAACAAACTTACTATATAATCTTTCTTCAAATTTTTGCAAGAAAGGATGGAATTGAACTTAATCCCGCTTTTACTAATTACACTCCTAATAGCCATAACGATAAATATCATATTAAAAAGATTCAATATTCCTACAATAATAGGATATATTCTTACGGGAGTGATAATCAAATATCTCTTTTCGCTCCAGCATCTGCACAATGAGACTCTCTATCACATAGCGGAATTTGGAATAGTGTTTTTGATGTTTACGATAGGATTGGAGTTTTCCATAAGACACCTTTGGAATATGAAAAAAGAGGTGTTCGTAAACGGCTTTTTGCAGGTTTTTATCACAGGAAACGTCCTTGGAGCGATATGTCACGAGATTTTGGGAATGGAGCTTAAAACCTCCATAATCGTCGGGTTTGCTCTATCTCTCTCTTCAACCGCCATTGTTTTGAAAATACTTAATGAAAACAGGGAAATAAACAAAGCTTACGGAAGAAAAGCTTTGGGAATTCTTCTCTTTCAAGATATAGCGGTAATTCCCATCCTTCTTATGATCTCGATCTTTACAAGCGAAGACGCAAACGTCTCAACCCTTATTTTAAATACCGTTTTGGGAGCTTTAAGCGTATTTGGAATCCTTTTTATCGTAGGAAAATATTTCATCAACAAATTTTTAAGCTGGGTGGTTTTGACCGACTCTACGGAAATTTTTATAAGTTCCATCCTTCTTATAGTAATAGGCTCATCTTTTATAGCCTATTATTTCGGATTTTCATACTCTCTTGGAGCATTTATAGCGGGAATGATGATAGCCGAGAGTAAGTTCAAATATCAAATAGAAGCCGATTTGACACCATTTAGGGATCTTTTGCTCGGCGTCTTTTTCATAACGGTGGGAATGCAGATAGATTTGGAAATCGCGGCTCAAAATATCGGATGGATTTTAGCCGTACTTTTTGGAGTGATGTTTATAAAAGCTTTGATAATTTTCATCATCCTATCTATCGGCGATCTCAAAAGAACGGCACTAAAAACGGCACTTTCTTTGATGCAGATAGGAGAATTCGCTCTGGCTATCTTCTCCTTGGCACATTCTAAAAATCTGCTTGACGATCAAACGAATCAGATTTTGATTTTGGCGGTGGTATTTTCTATGATAATCTCTCCGTTTGTCTTAAACCATGTCAAAAAAATTGCCGGTATCTTTATCAAAGAGAAGATAGTAGACGAAGAAGCCATCCCTACAGGTTACCACAATCACATAATAATATGCGGCTACGGACCTCTCGGACAAAAAATAGCCAAAAAATTAAAAGATATGAATATAAAGTATTTAATTATTGAATACGATATAGAGCTTGTCAAGATAGGAAAATCGCAAAACGAACCGGTATATTTCGGAAACGCAGCCCAAAAAACGATACTTGAGGCGGCAAATATCAAAGAGGCGATAGCCACGATAGTCGCTATAGAAAACAGCGAGCATTTAAGACTCGTATGCGAAGCGATATCTTCGGTAAGCAAATTTGTAAACACCGTAGTAAAAGTAAAAGATCTCAAAGAAAAAAGGCTTCTTGAAGATCTTCATATCAACCATATAGTGGTAGAAAGTGAAAAAATGGCGGAGATTTTGACAAACGAAGCTTTAATTTGCAAGATATAAGGTAAAATATCCTTACAAAAAAACACAAAAGGTATTTTTATGGAAAAAATACTAAACTGTATCGACTCTTACATAAAAGATCTGGAAAAAGAGATTATGGAAATAGTAGCGGATCAATCGATACCTTTGACGAGAAAAAATCAGCTTATGGAGCCGATAGCGGATCAAAAGAAGGTTTTAACGATTACAAAAGATCAATTACTTATGATAAAAAACAAAAAATATGAAGCAAGATGCAAAATGTCCGATTTAAGATACAAAAACGACAAGGATAGCAATGACTCACTATGATATGGTAAAAGAGATTTTAGTCCTTCAGCAAAGATTAAACGACGCTACAAACGGAGAAGGCTGGGAAAAAGGATATAATAAATTCGGAAGAATAATAAACTGGAAACGATGTATCTATATGGAGTGCGCGGAGCTTATCGATAGCTTCAACTGGAAACATTGGAAAGATATCAACGCAAAAGAGCCCGATTGGGAAAACGTAAAGATAGAGATCGTAGATATCTGGCACTTTATAGCAAGTCTCGGACTTGAGTATTACAAAAACCAAAGATTGGGAACTATCGACGATCTGGCTCAATTTATAGCCGAATCCAAATATTTTACGCTATTTTGCGAAGAACCCTACTCGGTAGAGACGAAAAACCATTTAGCACAAATGGAGATTATAAATTACGCGGAAGAGGTAATGAGAGACGCGTTAAACAGGGAAGATAAAAATTTTTACAAACTAATAGACGATGCTATAATTTTATCTCTTCATTGCGGAGTGAACATAGAAGTATTATATAAATTTTATATAGCAAAAAATGTTTTGAATCAATTTAGACAAGATCACGGATACAAAGAAGGAACTTACCAAAAAGTCATAAACGGAGTGGAGGATAACACTCTGATGCTAAATATAATGGACGCGAAAGGAGCGATGACGCCCGATGAACTCTACAAAGAACTCGAAAAAGCCTATAAAAATAGAAAGTAAGCAAATTGCTACGATAATAAATATTTTCAAAATAAGTATTCAAGACTTTTTATCGTCTCCCTTCTTGGGAATGACGATATTGCCGTTTGTAATTACTACGATGCTTCTCTTTGGAATATTTTTATATTTCGGAGGGGAGTTTTTTCAACTGTTTATGCAGGGTAACGGAGCGGATCTATCCTTCATAAATCCGCAAGAGCATCCATGGCTGGCATCCATTCTCGCTTTCTCTTTCGTCAAATGGATAGTAGTAACCTTTTTCTACCTAATAGGCGGAGCTTTCGTAATTCTCATATCGGTTATCGTAGCGACAATCATCATAGGTTTCTTTACTCCAAGAATCGTAAGAGTGATCAGAGAGAGGCACTATCCGGATATAGAGTTGAAAGAAGGATTTAGCATATCAAAGCTTATTTGGATTTACGCCAAAATATTTTTGGCATTCATAGGATTATCTCTTCTTTGCATCCCTCTTTTACTGCTTCCTGGAGTAAATTTGGTGATATTTAATATTCCTTTTTACTATCTCTTTCATAACCTGCTGGTTTTGGACGTAGTATCGAATATCAATACGGAAGAAGAATTTAAAATAATCAAAGAGAAAAAAAGAGGCCAGCTCTACCTTGCTACTATGATTTTCTACCTAATGTCTTTGATACCTCTTGTCGGTATGATAGGAACGGTATTTTTCATTATCACCCTATCTCATATCGTATTTTTAGCTACAAGAGAGATAAGAACTCAAAATTAGACCAGACTGCAAACTCTCTTTTTGAGTTCTTGCACCTTCTCATAATGCTGTTTAAATTTATAACAATGAGATATCTCCATCCACACAACTTTAGAATAAAGTTATTTTTTGTAATTTTTAGAAATTTCCTTTTTAATCTCTTCAATCTTTTTATCATCAAACCCCGTAGCCTTTTTGATAACCTCCACATCCACTCCGAGATTTAAAAGGGATTTTGTTAATGCAATTCTCTCTTGTTCCGCTCCTCTCTCTATACCTCTATGAAATCCGCTCTCTTCTCCCCTTTCAAACCCAATCTCATAAGAGGGCAGATCCTCAACCTTTACTTTAAAATCCATCATCTCTTAACTCCGCTACAGTTTCAAGTTTTAAGAGATATTTTTTTAGGACTTTTTTCATCATCTTTATTTAATTTATGTAGTATAAAATTACTGCTGAAATATCACTTCCGATCTATTATAGCATAACATGGAAAAAGGCTAAGAGGGATTTTAAAAAGAAGAATGATTACAAAAAGAAAGGGTTACTTTTGCTCTTCTTCGGCAAAAGCTCCTTTGGAGATAAGTTTCTTATATCTAAGCTCAAGTCTCTCTTCGTCACTCATTTGATCAAGTTCATCGAGAGATTTCAAAAAATACTCTTTCAAAGCCTTAACCGCCCCCGCTTTGTCTCTATGAGCACCCACAATCGGCTCGTCTATCACGTCATCTATCAAACCGAGCTCTTTTAGATCATCGGGAGTAATTTTCATAGCTTTGGTAGCGCTTTCCACTTTGGAAGGGTCGTTCCACAAAATAGCCGCACACCCTTCGGGAGATATTACGCTAAAGACGGAATATCTCATCATAGCAAGCTTATCGCCCACACCGATAGCCAAAGCTCCTCCGCTTCCTCCCTCTCCGATAACGACGGAGACTATCTTGCTTCTTAGCGTACTAAGCTCAAAAAGATTTCTTGCGATAGCTTCGCTTTGACCTCTCTCTTCGGCGCCTATTCCGGGATAAGCCCCCGGCGTATCGATCAAAAAGAGTATGGGCAGATTGAATTTCTCGGCGATTTTCGCCACTCTAAGGGCTTTTCTGTAACCTTCTGGATGAGGCATTCCGAAATTTCTTTTTATCTTATTTTTGGTTCCTCTACCCTTTTGCTCTCCGATAACGACCACTTTTCTATCGTCTATATATCCTATATAGCATACGATAGCGGGATCGTCTCTAAAGGTTCTATCTCCATGGATTTCGTGATAATCTCTCATCATCATTCTGATATAATCGAGAGCATAAGCCCTATCGGGATGGCGGGCAAGCTGAAGCTTTTGGTAGTCGGAGAGATTTTTATAGGTTTTGGCTATCTCTTTTTCAAGATTCTTTTCCAAAATTTCGACAGCATCTGTGTCGCCTTTGATTTTGGCGTTTTTGATATCTTCGTCTATTTGTTGAATGCCCTTTTCGAAATCCAAATATATTGCCATTTATCGCCTTATATCAAATCTTTTTAAAAATCAAACAGCCGTTCGTTCCACCGAATCCAAAAGAGTTGCTCATAACTACGTTCAAATCCGCCTCTCTCGCTTCGTTAGGAACATAATCCAAATCACACTCAGGATCCGGAGTCTCATAGTTAATAGTGGGAGGAATCACTCCGTCTCTCATAGCCATCAAGCAAATAACGGCTTCATTAGCTCCCGCAGCTCCCAAACAGTGGCCTATCTGACCTTTGGTAGAGCTTACCGGAGGAGTGTTCTCCTTGCCTCCAAAAAGTTTTTTTATGGCCATCGTTTCATAAAGATCGTTATATTTCGTACTCGTTCCATGAGCGTTTATATAATCTATCTTCACATCTCCAGCCATATTCAAAGCCGCTCTCATAGCTCTATATGCCCCCTCGCCTTCCGGTGCGGGAGTGGTGATGTGATTTGCATCTCCGCTCTCTCCGTAGCCGATTATCTCGGCATAGATTCTCGCTCCTCTTTTTTTGGC
>JAADDG010000141.1 GCA_013154075.1 Campylobacterota bacterium
CCTAAAGAGGTAAAAGCTCTATTTAAAAGATCCTGTTACGACTGCCATTCATACGAAACCAAATGGCCTTGGTATTCCAAAATCGCTCCGGCATCTTGGTTTATAGCCAAACACGTTCATGACGGGAGAGCTTGGCTTAATTTCTCCATTTGGGAAAAATATGACGATAAGAAAAAAAGAGAGCTTAAAAATAAAATATTTAGAAGTGTGGCATTCGCTATGCCGCTTCCTATGTATCTTTGGGTACATAAAGACGCAAAACTTACGGAAGAAGAGAAAGACAAAATAAGATATTGGGCGAGTGACGGTAAAATGGTCATACAAAACGAGAAAGGATTTTAGATGATAACCGCAAAAGAGATAAAAGATTTTGAAGAGATACGTACACGGGCGCGAGCGTTTTTGTGTTATCTGCTTTCAAGAAATATCCCAAACAAAGTACCTCATCCGTCATTAGAGACAATAATTCAAGCACTTAAAAAAATAAAGAAAGAAAATAAAGATATAGACGCCCTTTATGTGCTTGACGCTCAGGGAGTACAGATAATAGACGCCATATCCAACAATCCCGACTATAGAAAGGGTAAAAACGTAAACAAAAGTATGAGAGCCTATTATTACAGAGCCGCAAAAGAGAAAAGGTGTATCCTCACAGACCCCTACCCTTCCGCTTTGACCAAAGATTTGACGGTTACCGCTTCATATCCCGTTTATGACGATAAAAACAAGCTTCATTATATTGTATGTATAGATATTTCACTAAAAAAGCTTCTTAAAATAATCCATCCCACTTCCATAGACTCAATTTTCGGAAATTTCAATAAAATAGCTTATAGCGCATTCTGTTTCGCTCTCTTTTTGGTAGCGTTTTTACTCTTTTTCAAAGGTATCTCAAGTATAGCCATATACGGGCTTCATATAAATAAGCTCGATATAAAAGAGATATTTGAATCCACCATTTTGGTAACTTTGTCTTTGGCGATTTTCGATCTTATAAAAACGATTTTCGAAGAAGAGGTTTTAGGCAAAAACAAAAAGCATGAGCATGAAGATATCCACAAAACTATGATTCGATTTCTCGGATCCATCATCATAGCCTTATCGATAGAAGCTTTGATGCTGGTATTCAAATTTGCTCTAATAGGACCGGAAAAAATTCTATACGCGGTTATTTTGCTTGGCGGCGTCACGCTCCTTCTATTCGGTTTGGCCTATTATCTAAAATCCATAAGATCCGAAGATGAGTAAAAAAGATGGCTATCTACGCAATAGGCGACGTACAGGGGTGCTACACCCCTCTTATGAGGCTTATAGAAAAAATAAAATTCGATCCCTCAAAAGATAAACTATGGTTTGTAGGAGATCTGGTAAATAGAGGTAAAAACTCTCTTGAAGTTTTGAAATTCGTATACTCTTTGAAAGAGAGTGCAATAACGGTTCTCGGAAATCACGACATAAGACTGCTTGCCTCCTATTTTAAGCTAAAAAAACCTAATGATACGCTAAAACCTATCTTTAAAGATCCTATGAAAAACGAGCTTTTAGAGTGGCTTAGAAATCGTCCCCTTTTACACTTCAGTGAAGATTTTTTGATATCTCATGCAGGAGTATATCCTTTTTGGGATCTAAAAACCGCTATCAAGAGAGCAAAAGAGGTGGAATTTTTGCTACAAAGCGATTTGGCTAAAGAGTTTCTAAAATTCTACTACAAAAACGACATAAAACAAGATAAAAAAACCTCAAATAATTTAGAGAGAGCCTCCTTTGCTTTGAAAGCTTTTACGATGATGAGATTTTTACAAAAAGATGGAGAGCTTGATTTCGATCTGAAAATACACCCTAAAAACAATTTTAATTCATCTCTAATCCCATGGTTCAAACTTGACAAAGGCTTAATAAAACAGACAAAAGTTTTCGGACATTGGGCGGCTTTGGGACTCTATAGAGATTTAAAAGTGATAGCGATAGATACTGGATGCGTATGGGGGAAAAATTTAACGGCCCTGAAACTTCAAAAAGAGCCTCAATTTTCTCAAATAAAATGCGAACAAGGGATTACTCCCTAAAATTTCGCATGAATCGTATAAGTTTTATTGTCTCTTATTCTAACTCTTGGAAAAACTCTTTTTATGTTGTGATCTCTAACCACTATCGTATATACTCCCACAGGCAGTTCTATAACCACCTCCCCGTTTTCTCTTGAAGTAAAATCGAAATATAGCCTCTTTTTGGATCCCGGTTTATAGATACTCACATTGGTATATAGCGGATTTAAACCTCTTTTAGATATCACTCTAAGCTTTCCTTCTCTAAAAATGACATTCAGCTCTTTTACCGAATCTTTAGAAATTTCTACATTTTTAAATTTCTTGATGGTTTTAGAAACGGAGTTTCTGTGAGAAACTCTCACGTCATAAAGACCCGCGGCCAACTTCATCTCGGCATCCCCGCTGTTTCTATCCGTAAAACCGCTTTTTATCTTCTTGGTAGATCCGGCCCTAAAAATTTCATATCTTGCGCCTATAGGCATATTGTTTTTAAATGTGGAAATTCTAAGTTTTCCTTCCTTGAAATTTACGGTTTTTAAAAGCGTATCTTTACTTGTTATATTTATATCTTTTAAAACTATTCTCTGCTTAGGAGTTAGACTATAATCTTCTATGACCACATAATATTTACCGAAAGGAAGTCTAACAGTTACGGGATTGTTTCTATAGGTATTATCATCCACCACTTTTCTATCGGTTTTGGCATCATATACCTTCACATAAGCGGTCGATGTGGGAGAAGAGTTCTTCAATACGGCGATTTTGAGTACACCGTTTGCAAAAGTGCTTCTTGCCACACTCTTCTCTCCTCCTCTAACTTCGATCGAAGAGATCTTCTCAACCAAAGGAGGAACCACTTTCTTATCGGTAATCACTACGGTATATTTTCCGATAGGAAGTTTGAAAGAGGCCGGATTTTTATAAAAAGTATCTCCGGTAGCTACGACTTTACCGCTCTTTTCATCTATAATATCTATCCAACCGACGGTTTTTTTGCCATCTTTCAACACATAAACATCCAAAACTCCCTCTGTATCGGAAGGAAGATTCTTAGGGGCGTTTAAAACTATCTTATCTTCAACCTCCACACTCGGTTTTATCTCTTTCAAAGATGAAGAAGTTTTCGGAGATTTTATAGAGGCGATAACCGGAGGAGCCATCATACCGGCTTCTTTCGCAATAGAGGGTTTGGCTTCGAAGCTTCCTTTTTGTTCATTCAAAGAGCCGCTCTTAGGCTCTATAGCCGGTTTTGCTATAAGTTTAGACTCTTTAATAACAGGTTTTTTACTATCCAAAGCTTCGTTTTTTATAGAGGTGGCGGCAATCTCGCTATCTACACCGGCTCTTTTGATCTCTTTGTCGCTAAATGATGCGATATTCGGTTTAGAGCTCTCGAAAGATTCGCTTTTTATTTTATCGTTTATAGCGATTTTTTCGCTTACACCTCCCTTTTTGAGATCTTGATCGCTAAAAGAGGAGATTTGCGGTTTTTCACCCACATTTTCCTCTTTGATTTTTAAAGTTTCATCGGATAGATTCGGCCTATTTAGAGAAATTTCGCTCTCTTTGATTTTAGGAGCACTCAAAGCGGCACTTTGGGAAATTTCCTTATCTATTTGCAAAGCCTCCATTTTAGGAGATCTTATCTCCTCTTTGGAAATTACGCTTTTAAGATCGCTCTTTTTATCTACCAAACTCTCCCTATCTATCCCTTTTTCCACATCCAAAGAGGATATTTGAGGCTCTTTTAAATTCAACTCCTCTTTTTTCAAATCCTCTTTCAAAGAATTTTCACCAATATCTTCGCTTTTTGCAAGAGATTCGTCAAAACCTTTCGTTTGAAGATCCTTAGGCTGTAAAGATGGCTCTTCCTCTTTCAAGTTTAGAGGCTTTTTAATTTTAGATTCGATCTCCTCCATATTCGGTTTTGGAGGATTGGCCAACGCCAACTTGGTATCGACTTTACTCTCTTCTTTGGACAAATCGACCGGAACTTCAGGCGTCTCTTTTAAACTCTCATCCTCTCGAAGCTCTTTTTTTAGATTTTTTTCAAACTCTTTTTTATCGGCGGTCTCGTCATAAGCAAGCTCGATTTTGTTCTCTTCCTCTTTAAGGTTCAAACTTCCGTTATCCTCACTCTTTTCAACCGCTTCCACTATCTCTACGGCCTCACCGGTAGCCTTTTTGAAAGCCTCTTCATCGGAAGCCGAAATAACCTCCTCCACTATCTCCTCATCCTCACTCTTTGCCTCTTTGCTCTCCTGTTCGTCCTGAACGGATTGGATACTCGTTTCATCCGGAATATTAAATTCCATATCGGCTATTATCTCAAACTTAGCCGCTTTTACCTTAAACTCTCCGCCTTTTGCTTTAAGTACCACTTCATCGACGTCTTTAGAATCGAATTCCCTATCGAAATTATTCTCATTTACACTCTCGTCACTTACAATAGAGCCGTCTTTATAAGATATTATCTCTACCTCGCCTTCTTTTGAATCTTTTTTAGATATTGTAAGCCTTATACTCTCTTTGTCTCCGAGATCTATTTTAATGGCGTTTAATCTATCGTCAAGAACTATACTAAAAGGTGTCTTTATGGTTTGGATGGAAGAGTTCTGTGTCTCATAACGAGTCAAATTATTATCTAAACCTATCTCTTTGGAAAAAACTCCTATGGAGAAAAAAAGAGAGATAAAAAATAAAAACAAAAGTTTTCTTTTCACTTAAAGCCCCTATGTAGTAGATTATCTTTATTATAACATTTTAGAATTAAAAAAATATCCCTTTTACTAATCGTCTATTTTCCGATTTGTTTGATCTCGATATCTTTTTGATTGATCAAAAGCAGATTTGCAAAGTTTCTTTTATAAATTCCGCTGTCTATCCCGATTCTATCGGGAGTGATAAAAGGCTCTTTAAAAGGCGTATGACCGAAAATGACGGTGTAGTTTAGAGGTTTATCCGAATCTATGAATTTACCTCTAATCCAATATATTATACCCTTTTGCGCCTGTTTTTCTATACTGCCTCCATCGGGATCTATTCCGGCATGTACAAAGAGATATTTATACTTTTTATCAAGATAGTAGGGTTTCAAATCCTCCAAAAATTCCATGAAACTCGGCATAAAAAATTTATTTCTTTTTGCTATGAAATTAATCGTATCTACACTTTTTTTAAAAAAATCAAATTCATAATAAGGGGTATGATCTCCCCTTAGATAATAATCTTCAAAAAAAATTTCGTGATTTCCTCTAAGAAAAGTAACTTTTCTGCCATGTTTTAGCAGATATCTTTTCAGTTTCATAAGATCCCTCATCACAAAATAGGATCCTACGTCTTCAAACTCCCTTCTATAAATCCTTCCGCTCTCCCCTCTATCCATATAATCACCGAGAAAAATTATATGTCTGTCATCCTCTATCTTTTTTTTGATAAAATACTCGATCTTTTTATATATAGAGTATCTTCCGTGAAGATCCGGCACTACCAAATATTTACCGTTACTGTCACTCTTGTCATCTTTTGTCAAACTTTTTATAAAACCGAAAGGAAAAAAATTCATCATTAACTTAACCGTTTTCAATTATTTAATATATTTAGCCCGGACAATAATAATATTTTTTTCTTTGTATATTTCTTAATTTGCTTAAAAATTTTTATCACACAAATTAAAAAATATTTTTTAAGAAAACTTAAATAAATCAAACCTCTTCGGCTTTCTGTTCTTTATCTTTTTTAAATCTCTTACCCGAAAGCTGTCTAATTACCCTATTGTCTCCCTTAGGCAGATTCTTAAACGCCTTCCACAAAAAGAAATAATAAAGAGTAACCAATGTTACGGTTACGGCATAATCGAATATCGGAGAATCCAAATATATGGAAATATCGGGATACTTTTTCAAAGCCAAAACCAATAAAATATCTATAACGAGCAAAATAACACTTATTCTAATCATTATGGGAAGCCCGAAAAGTATGCTTCTTTCTATAAAATCAAGCCCGTCATACTCCTTATTGGTATTGAAACAGATAATAATCCCGCCTATGTTGATAATAAGAGCCATAATCAACGTAGGAAGATTTACTCCTCTATCCGTCCCCACCGGCATCAAAGTCCCAAGACCGAAAGCAATTGTCAGCAAAGTTACGTAAGCTATATAGTATTTTAGCTTTTCGACTTCATCCAATCTTCTTCTCTTAAGATCGATAGCAAGCTTTTTAGTAGTCCAAATATACATATCCCTCTACTCTCCTAATTTTTACTCTATTAACTATATCGTAAAAAAATTTTTTTCTTTGAATCTATTTTTTATCCAAAATATGATCTACGATCTTATATGCCTGATTCAAAGCCAAAGCTATCGAACCGCCGCTATCGAAAGCTATATCACCGGTAATAAATAGTCCTTTTATATTCGTTTCGTAATTTTCATTAAAAATAGGTCTGTTTTTCTCATCCAATTTTATAGAGCACTTTTTCAAAAACTCAACGGGCGTCGTGCCGCCTATCGCATAAATCACTCTATCGAACATTTCGCTCTCTTTGTTTTTGAAATTAACCTTTACTCTCCCCTCTCTATCTTCCAAACTCTCGATATCCATTCCAAGTTTTGCTCTAACTTTACCGCTATCAAAAGCTTTGTTTATAGCCTCAATATTTAAAGGATTCGCTTTTGTAATCCTATCTCTTCTATAATTTAAAGTAACGTCGTTTGAATCGCTAAGATCCAAAGCATACTCCAAAGCGGAATTTCCTCCCCCTACAACCAAAATCTTCTCACCTTTGCCGCATTTATCGAGATTGAAATTTACAACCTTTTTCAAAGAAGGGGGGATCTTATAAGAAGGTTTATTAGGTTTACCCATCTTTCCTATCGCCACAATCACGTTTTTTGCCAAGAAAGGTTTGTTAAAACAGGAAGTATGAACTTCAAACAGATCTTTTTCCTCATCTTTTCGAACTTCCAAAACTTCGCAGTTAAATCTCGAATCTATTTTATGCTCCGAGAGAAGTTTGTCAAAGTAATTTAGCGTACTCTCTTTCGTTCCGTCGTTAAAGAGGATATTTCCGATAAGCTCTACTTTTCTTCCTTGCCAATCCTTATCGACTCTCTTTCTATCCTTATAAAACTTTCTTATGGTGCTTGAGTGATTTTCACTCTTTTCAAGAAGTAAAACCCTATCTATTCCCAACAGCTTGGCCTCTACGGCCGCTCCTATACCTCCCGGTCCTCCTCCTATAATGATAATATCGTAGATATCCATATCCAAATACCTTTATATCATTTTCAATCAAAAATTGTACAATTATATAGTTTTTTAACCGCTAAAAGGAGGAAGTATGGAAGATTTTTTGAAAAAAACTAAAGAATCGAGCAAAATTTGCGCCACTTTAGAACCGAAACTAAAAAAGATTTTACTAAACGAGATGGCGGACGCCTTAGAAGAGCAAAAAGATTTAATTATTGAAAAAAATAAAATAGATCTTAAAAACGGAGAGGAAAACAACCTAAATAAAGCCCTGATGGATAGATTGCTTTTAAACGAAGATAGAATAAAAGCCATGGCCAAATCCCTAAGAGAGATAGCCGCTTTGAAAGAACCGGTTGGAAGAGTGCTTGAGGGATGGACGGTAGATAGCGGCCTTAGAATAGAAAAAGTCTCCATTCCGATAGGCGTGATAGGAATCATTTATGAAAGCAGACCCAACGTAACGGCGGATGCGGCGGCTCTTTGCCTAAAAAGCGGAAACGTCTCCATACTAAAAGGCGGGAAAGAGGCTCAAGAGAGCAACCAAGTCATCGCAAAAATCTTGCAAGAGGTTTTAGAAAAACACAACCTTCCAAAAGAGATGATATCCCTTTTGCCAGATAGCTCCAGAGAAGCGGTAGCCAAACTTATAAAGATGGATAAATACGTAGATTTGATAATCCCAAGAGGGGGAGAAGCCCTAATAAAATATGTAAGCGAAAACTCCACCGTTCCGGTCGTAAAACACGACAAAGGCCTTTGCCACACCTACATCGATAAAGACGCCGATTTCGAAAAAGCGATAGCCATAGCAATAAACGCAAAAGTACAAAGACCCGGAGTTTGCAACGCTATGGAGACTCTTCTCGTACACGAAGAGATAGCGGCCGATATCTTGCCTATGCTTTTGTATGAATTCGATCAGTACGACACTCTTTTAAAGGGATGCAAAAAGACAAGAAGCATCATAGATATCGAGGAAGCTACAGAGGAGGATTTCGATACGGAATATCTCGATAATATTCTCTCAATAAAAGTTGTTGAAAATACAAAAGAGGCTATTGATCACATCTCAAAATACAGCTCGGGACACTCCGAGGCGATCATCACCGAAAACTACACCACAGCCGAGAAATTTCTAAACGAAGTGGACGCTGCGGCGGTTTACGTAAATGCAAGTACCAGATTTACCGACGGCGGAGAGTTCGGCTTTGGAGCTGAAGTGGGAATTAGCACCAACAAACTCCATGCAAGAGGCCCAATGGGAATAAACGATCTAACCACTTACAAATACAAAATATACGGCAAAGGCCAGATAAGAAAATGAGAGTTTTAGAGATAAAAGATCTCACTTTCGGCTACTCTCCAAACCGCCTTTTATATGAAGATTTCAATCTAAGCATAAACAAAGGCGAGATAGTATCGATAGTAGGCCCAAGCGGTAGCGGAAAAAGTACGCTTTTGGAACTGATAACGGGAGAATTGAAACCTATCAAAGGGGAGATAAAAGCCAAAAAGTTCTCTCAAATATTCCAAGATCCTTACAGCTCTTTTCACCCTACATATACTATTATCGATCAGATAAAAGATGTAGCCGATATAGAGGGATTCGAAGATATCGCAAAAGATTTGAATCTCGATCCCTCTCTACTGAACAAAAGAGCTCATGAGCTAAGCGGAGGCCAGCTTCAAAGATGCTCCATCCTAAGAGCTCTTTTGATGAAACCGAGCCTCCTTTTAGCGGATGAGCCCACTTCCGCTCTTGATAACATCACTCAGCTTGACGTTATGAAACTGCTTGTAAAACTGCTTAATAGAGTGGGTATCCTTCTAATCACCCACGATCTCGATTTGGCCAAATGGTGCAGCAATAGAATAATCAAACTCAAATAACGGGAGTCGCTATCTCCTTATTATACCTTCCTTTTACAATATCTTTGAGCCTATAGAGTAGTTCATGAGCGTTATCTCCATCTTCCGGATAACAGACGATACACTCCTCTTTCGGAATATCCAAAAAGTCTTGAAGCTCTTCCAAAAGCTTATAAGCTCCCTCATAATCGGTCAGAGGCAGAAAAATAATATGATTATTATCATACTTTGTAATAATATCCGTAGTTCTTAAAATATTTCCCACAACTTCTTTAATACCCTTTTTATCGCACTCATCCGTTTTTAGAAAGATCAACGAAAACACATCATCTTTATTCTTCTCAAACCTCTTAATCAAGGCTATATGATGCTCTATGAGATTAATTAGCTGTTCATAAGGAAAAGAGATACCTGCCATAACAAAACCCTTTTTGTAAAATTCTACTCTAAATATCGGCCTTTTTTATAAAAAGTAAAGAGAATTTTCCAAACTTTACTTTTTTTAGTTTCCAAACTTTGCTATACTTCAAAAAAAAATTTAAGGTAGCGAAAATGTTTATTTTCGATTCTGTAAAAAGAGAAAAAGTCAAATTCACTCCGATCAAAAACGACACGGTAAAAATCTACGTATGCGGACCCACCGTATATGATGATGCGCATCTCGGACATGCAAGAAGCGCGGTAACTTTCGATCTTCTAAACAGAGTTCTAAGAGCTTTAAGATATAGAGTGATTTTTGTCAGAAACTATACAGATATAGACGACAAGATAATAAACAAAATGAAAGAGAGCAAAAAAAGTCTAAAAGAGATAACCGAATACTATATAGAGAAATATGAAGAGGAGATGAAGGCTCTAAACGTTTTAGATCCCGACATAAAACCTAAAGCTACCGAAACGATAGAAGAAATAATAAAAATGATTCAAAATATAGCGGCAAACGGCTGCGCTTATACGATAGAAAAGGACGGAGTCTATTTCGATACCTCGAAAGATCCGCTATACCTATCCATATCTCACAAAGATCTAAGCGATTCTCAAAGCAGAATAGAAGAAAATCCCAACAAAAAGGATCCTAAAGATTTCGCTTTGTGGAAATTCTCAAAAGAGAACGAACCCTCTTTCCCCTCGCCTTTTGGAGAAGGAAGACCCGGATGGCACATAGAGTGTTCGGCGATGATCAAAAAACATCTCGCTTACGAAGATGAGTATCAAATAGATATTCACGGAGGAGGAGCCGATCTTCTTTTCCCTCATCACGAAAACGAAGCGGCACAAACAAGATGCGCCTCTCACCAAAATTTAGCCAAATATTGGATGCACAACGGTTTTGTAAACATAAGAGGCGAAAAGATGAGTAAATCTTTGGGAAATAGTTTCTTTTTGAAAGATGCTTTGAAAATCTATCACGGAGAGATTATAAGATACTATCTTCTATCGACTCACTACAGAGCCAATCTAAACTTTAACGAAGAGGATCTACTAAGCTCTAAAAAGAGGCTTGATAAACTCTATCGTCTAAAAAAGAGAATCTATAAAGTGAAAGTTTCATCCCCGAACAAAGAGTTCAAAGAGAAATTTCTAAATGCTTTAAAAGACGATCTTAATATCTCCAAAGCTTTGGCGATTTTGGACGAAGAGATCAACAAAGCAAACGAAACTTTGGATAAAGAGCCCAAAAACAAAGCTTTCAAATCCCAAACGGCCGCAAATTTGAAATTCGTAGAGGAGGTTTTGGGTATAGGATATCAAGATGCGTACGAATATTTTCAAATGGGAGTAAGCGAAGAAGAAAAAAGAGAGATAGAAGAGCTGCTTGAAAAAAGAAGCGAAGCCAAAAAAAATAAAGATTTCAAAACGGCGGACGAAATAAGAGACAAACTCTTAAAACGAGGAATCAAAATAATGGATACCCCCGAAAAGACTCTTTGGGAAAAAGAGATCTGATGAAAAATCTAAAAATAATTTTACAAAGATTCTCCCCATATTTTAAGGATTATATAAAAGAGTTCTCCATTGCGATAGTGGGAATGATATTTGCAGCCGGAGGAAGTGCCGCTACGGCATATTTGATAAAACCGGTAATGGACAAAATATTTATCGAAAAAAACGAACAGCTTTTATATATTTTGCCTTTTGCCGTAGTTTTGGTCTACTTTCTAAAGGGCGCCGGTAAATTTATACAAATTTACTACACCGCCTACATCGGTCAAGATATCGTAAGAAGAATCAGAAACAGAATGCTTGAGAATATCTTGAGTCTCGATCTTAGTTTCTTTCACAAATTTAGAAGCGGAGAGCTTATAAGCAGAAGTATAAACGATATAGAGAGAATAAGGGCCGTAGTATCGAGTATGATACCAGAAATGGCAAGAGAGGCTTTAACGATCATAGCTTTGATAGGATATGTAATATATTTGAGTCCCAAACTATCATTTTTCGCTTTGATCATTTTGCCTTTGGCGCTTTGGCCACTTTCCAAACTTGCAAAAAAGATGAAAAAAATCTCCCACAAATCTCAAGAAAAGATCTCCGATCTCACATCGAGATTAAGCGAAATTTTCAACAACATAGAGATTATCAAAGCAAACGCTGCAGAAAAATTCGAAATAGACAAATTCAAACACGATAATGAAAAATACTTCTATTACAATCTAAAAGCGATCAAAACCAACGAGCTTGTAAGCCCTCTAATGGAGACGCTCGGAGCGGTAGCGGTAGCGGCCGTAATCATCGTAGGCGGAAGAGAAGTGATTTCGGATCAAATGAGCGTGGGAAGCTTTTTTTCTTTTACGGCGGCTTTATTTATGCTTTATACCCCGATAAAAAGGATTTCATCACTTTACAATAAAATGCAAGATGCGGTAGCGGCAAGCGAGAGAATATTTTATATAATCGATCAAATACCAAACATCAAATCGGGAAATAAAAAGATAGATAAGATAAACGAAATAGCTTTCGATAACGTCTCATTGAAATACGAAGACAAAGAGGCGCTAAAAAATATAAATTTTAGCGTCAAAAAGGGAGAGAGCGTCGCACTGATAGGAGAAAGCGGAGGCGGCAAAAGCTCTATTGTGAATTTGATACTAAGATTTTACGATCCAAGCAGCGGTAAAATTACACTAAACGGAATCGATTTGAAAGAGTTTGATTTAAAAAGCTTGAGAGAAAAAATCTCGGTAGTAACCCAAAGAATCTATATCTTTAACGATACGATAGCCGCAAACGTTGCATATGGAGATAAAATAGACAAAGAGAGAGTGAAAAAAGCTCTCATAGAAGCGAGCGCTTGGGATTTTGTCAAAAATATGCCTCAAGGCATGGATACCAAAATAAACGAATTTGGAACGAATCTCTCCGGAGGACAGAGACAAAGAATTGCGATAGCCAGAGCTATCTATAAAGATCCTGAAATCCTTATTTTGGATGAGGCCACAAGCGCTTTGGATAGAGAGAGCGAGCAAAATATCACAAAAGCTTTGGAAAACTTTAGAAAAGATAGAATAACTTTCATTATAGCTCACCGATTCTCTAC
>JAADDG010000134.1 GCA_013154075.1 Campylobacterota bacterium
TCTACCTCAAAAGGAGGAAGTTTTAACGGAAGATAAAGAGGAGGATTTCGAAGATTTTTTACAATCTTTGGAAGAAGAGGAAAATGAGAAAGAGGAAGAAAATAACGAAATAAAAGTAGCTATTATAGGAAGGGTAAATGTAGGGAAAAGCTCTCTTTTAAACGCCCTTTTAGGAGAAGAGAGAGCGGTAGTTAGCGAAGTGGCGGGTACTACGATAGATCCCGTGGACGATTATATAATCTATCAAGATAAAATAATCACTTTTGTGGATACGGCGGGTATCAGAAGAAAAGGAAAGATAGAAGGAATAGAGAAATATGCTCTAAATCGAACCGAAAAGATGCTTGAGAAAGCAGATATCGCCCTTTTGGTACTCGATGCGAGCGAAGAGTTCAAAGAGCTTGACGAAAAAATAGCAAATCTTATAGAAAAGCACAAACTCGCCTCCATCATAGTCTTAAACAAGTGGGATAATCCGTATAGAAGTTATGAAGAGAGCGTAAAAGAGGTAAAACATAGATTCAAATTCCTCTCCTACTCACCCGTCATTACGGTATCGGCTCTGACAAAAAAGAGAGTTGATAAAATAAAAGATAAAATTTTGAAAGTTTATGAAAATTATTCAAGGAGAATTCCAACATCCAAACTAAACGAACTAATAAAATTCGCAAACGCCAAACACCATATCCCAACCGATAAGGGAAAAGACGTAAAGATATACTTTGCAACTCAATTTGCCACGAAACCTCCTCAAATAGCTTTGATTATGAACAGACCGAGCGCCTTACACTTTAGCTACAAAAGATATCTTATCAATCAAATAAGAGAAAACTTCGATTTTGAAGGAAGTCCTATAATTTTGGTACCTAAAAAACGGGGAGAGACTACAAAGGAAGAAGATGAGTAAAAATATAGTTTTGATAGGATTTATGGGAGTAGGAAAAGGAACGATAGCCAGAGAGATAGTCAAACAGAGCAATATCTTCGCTATCGATACGGACGACTTGATAGAGAGTATGGAAAATAGGAAAATAAAAAAGATATTCAAAGAAGATGGTGAAGAATATTTTAGAAAATTGGAAGCCAAAACGGCAAAATGGCTTGAGAAAAACGTAAAAAACACTCTGATATCTACCGGCGGAGGCTTTTATAAAGTAAAAAATCTAAAAGATATAGGAGAAATCATATATCTAAAATCAAGTTTCGAAGCTATTTTGGATAGAATCAAAAAGCATCCAAACGGCAAAAAGAAACTCAAAAAAAGACCTCTATTAAAAGATTTAAATAAAGCCAAAAAACTTTATGAAAGCAGAATAAAAGATTATGAGAAAGTGGCGGATATCATAATAGATGTAGAAAAAAGATCTCCATCCGATATCGCAAAAGAGATTATAAAAAAAGCGAAGATAGAAAAGAGAAAATAGTCTTTTCTATCTTCAATCTCCCATCTCTTCCAAAATTACGGTATGCTCTTTTACTTTAGGAACATATCTTACATATTTAACTTTGGTAGAAGAGTAAAATCCCCCGTCGGGATGGTTTACGGCGTTTATCAAACCCATGGGTACGAAAACTTGAGCCGTAGATTTTACGACATTGGTTCGAATATCTATTATTCTACAATTTATAGCTATTCCGGTTCTATATTTGGTATATGTACCGGAGAGCACATAGTTTATTTTTTGTCTTCTCTTAAGTTCGCTAACGATTCTTGAAAATATAAAATCTCCATCTTTGCCTATTTTAATATTGGGCATAGTTTTATAATCCACTACCCTATATCCTCTAACCTGCATCTCATGAATGAGATTTTCCGCAATTACGTTTCCGAATTTATCCGTTTTTTGCAAATTCTCTATATTTACGATAGAAGTGATCGCTATCGGAGTATCCTTGATATTGGCAAAATCCTTATTTTGTCCCAATTGATCGGCAATAGCGCTCACTATTCTATTTACATAACCGGCGGCATTGGCGTTATTACCGAATTCCAAAAGCTGAACTTTCCTTTCATAAGGATAATTCTCTCCACCCATCAGGGCAAGAGAGCCGATAGCGATCAAAGCTACCACTCCCTTTAAAAGTCTCATAGTAAACTCCTAATTACAGCTTATGCAAACGGGACAATCAAGACAATAATACTCCGTAATCTCGACCACTCTTTCACCCACACTTGCAGGCTCGAAATAGGTAGCCGGAGCTCCGTAGCTTTGAGAATAGCACTTTTTCTTCGTCATTACGGCATCGCAACCGGAAGAAGATGCGGGCTTAGTCGCCGTATTGGACGAAGATGTACAAGGTTTGGAAGAGTCGGATACGACGGGAGAAGAGTATCCCACGTTCACTCCGGCACCCACTCCTACTTGTAATCCAAGAAGGCTCACTCCGGCACCCACTCCTACCAAATTTATACTTCCGGCACTCAACATTCCGCTTAATACCGTTACGACAGCCAAACTTTTAATTAACGTTTTCATTTGCATCCTCCTATAGCACAACAATTATTCTCTCTCACACTCACGGGATATTTGCAACCGGTACAAATATCGTTATAAACTACGGTTTTCACTCTTCTTGGACACTCGCTGACTCCAACCTTCTTTATAACCGTTTTGGAAGCGGTTTGAGTCGGAGTGTTGCAAAAAGAGGCGCGACAATCTCGCTTAACCGCACACCCGGAAACCAAAAAGCCGATTAAAAAAACCAGCAATATGATTTTTATCAATTTACCCTCCTTTCAATTAAGTGAAATGTTTAAGAAAGGACGCCTTTTGCCTTTTCTTTATTCAAGTTTACGACAACTATTCTTAAATGAATATTAAAATTTTACTTGTATAAAATATCTTTACTTTTATTTTCAAAAAAGGGTAAAAAAAGAGGAATGCGGAGAAAAAATGAAACAGAATTTAAAAAAAAGAAGAGAAAAAGAAGAGATGGAAACTACATCGAAAAATCGATGTAATTTCCCCAAAATCTTAATAAGATTCCAACATTACGGTATTTTCTTGTACTTTAGGAATAACTTTGACCACTTTTACTTTAGTAACGCCTCCGCTTGGATATACGTCAAATCCGTTTTTGTAATCTACGGCGGAGACAAGCTGAGCCGGAATATATGTCTGAGCGCTCGATACTACAACGTTAGTTTTTAGATCGATAAGTCTGCAATTTATCGCTATTCCGCCTCTATATTTAGTGTAAGTTCCCGCAAGCACGTAGTTTATATGCTGCTCTTTTTTAAGCTCGTACAAAAGTCTCGAGAAAGCGTAATCTCCCTTAGCTCCGACTTTGATAGTGGGCATAGTTTTGTAATCTACAACTTTAAAACCTCTAACTTGCATCTCATGAATCAAATTCTCTTCTATAACGTTTCCAAGCTTATCGGTTTGTTTATAGTTTTCCAAATTCACGATGGAAGCTACCGCGATAGGAGTGTCTTTGATATTTTTGAAATCTTTGTTTTGTCCCAACTGATCCGCAATAGTTCCAACTATTTGATTTATATAGCCGGCAGCATTGGCATTTAAACCGTAGCTGTAAGACTGAACCTTCTGATGATAGGGATAATTCCCCGCACTAAGCATACTTGCGGCCAAAAGAGAACCGCTTACAATCAAACTCAATTTTTTAATAATCATTTGCAACCTCCGGATACACAACAGTTGTTTTCCCTAACGCTTACAGGGAAATTATCGCAATCACTGCATACGCCTTTATAAACTACCGTTTTTACCCTTTTAGGACATTCGCTAACGGCAACTCTTTTTACTTTCACTCTAACCGGTGCTTTACAAAAGCTCGGTACTCCGCAACTTGGAGCCGAAGGTTTTTTAGCCGCACATCCGCTCATAAAACCTACGGCAAGCAGCAATGAAGACAGAGTCAACAAAAATTTCTTACTCTTCATATTTCCGTTCTCCTTTTATCGATTATCGAACAAAAATTTTACGGTATATGTTCGATGTATTTAAATATTGCAAGAGTAATATCGGCACTTTTTTATAAATTTTAATATATTAAACTAAAATTTTTAATTCTTTATTTTAAGGAAAAAAAGCATATAATTGGCGTCATATTTTTATTACATTTGCATAATTTGATAACTATTTTTATATAAATAAGAAGAATAAATTATATTGCAGAGATAAAAATAAAATTTTGTCTATTTTTTTGTTTTAGATATAATCTTAAATTTCTATTTTGAAAAAAATGGTATTATTTATTAAAAAAGAAACAATAACTTTTCGTAATTTATATCTTATTTTCCTTTTTAAAAAAACGTATATATATAGTTATCGAAATTTGTCGATTATAGACTAATAAAATCATCAAAAGGAGCAATAATGTCGTTGAGATTCTCATTCTCAAAAATTTTTATAAGCGCGGCGATACTCTCCTCTTCACTTTTCGGATTGGAGGTAAATATCGCCGAGGGCCTTCCGTACGTGGATGTGGAACATGGAGGAAAAACGGTAAGAATTCAAAGAATTCAAGACACTAAACACAAACTTACAAACAGCTATGCAAAGACTTCAAGACCCTGCCCGCCTTTTTGTATTCAACCGGTGCAAATAGCAAAAGGGGTGAAAATAGTCGGGGAATTGGAACTTTTAAATTTCCTAAAAACGGACGTAGCGAACAACAAAGGACTTCTTGTGGACGCGAGACTGCCTCAATGGTACAAAAACGGAACGATTCCCGGAGCTATCAACATCCCTTTTACTCTATTTACAAGAGGTATAGAAGATCCTTATACTCAAAAAATATTGGAACTCTTAGGAGCCGAATACAAAAACGGAAAATGGGATTTTTCAAACGCGCAAAAACTTCTCTTTTTTTGCAACGGTCCTTGGTGCGCCCAATCTCCGCACGCCATTAGAGCTTTGGTAAAAATGGGATATCCCGCAAACAAAATACTATACTATAGAGGCGGAATGCAAAATTGGCAGATACTCGGACTAACCACGGTTATTCCGGAAGAGTAGAAAGGAGTCCTCTACTATGTGGAAATTTATACTGTTTATTATCGTAGGATCCATAATCATATGGCAACTCGGACTATTTCAGACCCCTTCCGTAAAAACGCCGCAAGCACCGATTGCTACTAAGCCGACAGCACAAAAAGAGAATCGGCACGTAGTTCAAAAAGAGCAAAAAGAGTCGCCTAAAGAAGAGATACGCCAAGAAAAAAAAGAGCGACAAACCGAGATAAAAAAGGAGGCCCTATCGAGTCTTCTATCCGGCAAAACACAAAGCATATCCATAGCTCCCGCAAAAGAGGAGAGTAAAAAAGAGAAACTAAAAGAGATAGTAAAAAGCGAATCGAAAACCGACAATTATCAAAATATGCTCGAAGCGGAAGCTTCAAACGATATGAGAAGCGATAACGCGGTAGTGGTAAAAGGAACGAAAACTCTAACTCCCCCCGCTCAGAAAAAGAGCTCTTACGAATCGATGCTCGAAGCGGAGGCTAAAGATTCGGCCGGCGATAACGTAGTTAGACTCTCTTCGGCTCCGAAAGTTACATCTAAACCAAAACTACAAGAGAAGAAAAAAGAGCCCTCCTTGGAAGATATAGAGTCCCAAAGCGCTCCGAAACCGGCTATAAAAGACGACAAAACGGAAAAAGTTCTGCTTAGAGAAAATCTAAAAAAACTTATAATGGGCGCGGGCATAGAGATAAAAGATAAAAAATTGGCGTCTCTACTTGCGGAGGAGACTCCCACCGACAACGCCGTAAAAGTAAAACCTGAATCCAAAAAGGATCTAATAAAAGATATCATTCAAGAGATCTCAAAGGATCCCAAAAGCAAAAACAGCTACGTCGTAGGATTACTCAAAGAGGTTTCTCAATCGAAAATAGATATCTTGGAAGTCGGAAAAGATTTTACGGTAGTCAAAATCAAAGAGGGAGACAACCTTTGGAACATAGCTAAAAAGATTTACGGAGACGGTTTTAAATATAAGCTTATCTACGAAGCCAATAAGGATAAGTTGAGCGATCCTAACGTCGTTCCCGTAGGCACGATCATAAAAGTGCCGAAATCTAAATAAAAACGCCTTTAACTAAAAAAAGGAGAACGGTTTGGAAAATATAAAGATTTTTAAAAGGGTTTTTCTATCTCTCTTTATCGTCATAGCGGTGGCGGCAAGTTCGGCATTCGCAATTACCGATAAAGAGATGGGAATCATTATCAATTTAGCCGGTAAACAGAGAATGCTCACTCAAAAAATGAGTAAAGACGCTCTCTTGATCGCCGAAGGTATCGATGTAGAAAAAAACAAAAAAGATCTAAAAAAGAGTATGCAGCTTTTTGAAAAAACTCTAAAAGGGCTAATGAGGGGAGATAAAAGCTTAAGACTTGCCAAAACGGACAATAAAGAGATTTTGGCTCAACTAAAAAAGGTAAACTCCCTTTGGAGTGATTTCAAAAAGGATCTAAATCAGGTACTAAAAGGAAACACCTCGAAAAAAGTTTTGGAAAACATAGCCCGAAAGAACATACCTCTTTTAAAAAATATGCATAAAGCCGTTACCATGTTCGTGGCAAAAAGCGGCTCTTTGTCAAAACTTGATAAATTTACGGCAAACGCCATAAACATAGCCGGAAGACAAAGAATGCTTACTCAAAAAATTGCAAAAGACCTTCTTTTGATAGATTTGGGTATCGATCCGAAGAAAAACAAACAAAATCTAAAAGAAAGCGTAGAACTATTCGATTCCAGTCTAAACGGACTTTTAAACGGAAGCAAAAAATTGGGGTTGAAACCTTGTCAGCTAAACCATATCAAAAAACAGCTGCTTATTGTAAAAGGGTATTGGGATCAGATAAAACCGACTCTAAATGAAGACAAATACTCCAAAGCGAGACTAAAAGCGATAGTCAATGCCTTGGATCTTACTTTGGTAGAGATGGATAAAGCGGTAAAAATGTATGAAAAATCCATCAAAAGACAGATAAAAATCTCAGAAATCAACTCTTTGGTTCAATCTTACGAAAAAGTGCTGGCTCAAAGCGACAATATGATAAATCAAGCCTACAGACAACAAGCAAGAACTCAAGAGATGGTAAAAGAGATTATTTTGATGATTATGGGAGTGGATCCCAAAACTCACTTATCAAACCTCAAAAAAAGCTCCGAAGAGTTCGACAAAACTCTAAACGCATTTTTAAACGGAGACGAGAGACTCGGCATTGCCAAAGTTACCGATCAAAAATCTTTAAAAAAATTAAAAGAAGTTAAAAAAGAGTGGGATCCGTTTTATGAAAATATCAAAAAATTCTTAAGCGGCAAAATAGACAGAGAAGCGCTCTTATACATTTTGAACAACAACGAGAAACTTCTCTCGAAATCCAACGGATTTACGGAAGCCATAAAAAGAGCCAAAGGTGCTCACTCTCTCATAGGAGCTTATCAATCCTCGAAAGTATCTTTGGTGGAGAGGGAAAGATACCTTCTACAAAAGATGATGAAAGAGAAGCTTTTGATAGAAGGCAACATAGATCCGGAAAAAAATCAAAAGAAATTGAAAGGATCGATGCTAATTTTTCAAAACATCCTAAGCGGCAACAAAAAATTCGGCAGCTTGAACCTCGATCACCCAAAAAGCGCGAAACAGCTTGAGAAAGTAAAAAACATATGGAACTCCATGAGAGATAAATTTATGAAAAAATGCTCTAATCGAGATCTTCTTTTCTTGATAGAAAACTCTCCGGTTTTGGATAAAAATCTCGCCATCTTGGCAAAACTTATAAAAGAGGATACAAGCGACTGACAAACGGATAGAATCTTCTCTCTATCCGTCCTCCTTTAGACCACTTTAGAGCAAGCTTACTATTTTTTCGTAATATATAATTAAGTTTTCTTTCACTATACTTCCCGATAATAGTTATCAAACGGTAAAATATTTCGACTAACACCTCTAAAAACCGTCCGACAAAGAGCAAAAAGTCATATTTTATTGAAATATTTTCTTAAACTTTACTTTTTATGCTATAATTTTTTAAAGGAAATAATAATGTCAGGATTTAAAATGAGCAGCTTAACATTAAATCTACTTAGTATAACTTTTCCGCTTCTTTTCACTCAAAACGCATCGGCGATAGACGAGGTTCCGCAAGTCTATTCGAACATTATCAAAGAGTCTCAATCTTTGATAATCAAAACCGAATCCGCCTCATATCCGTTGATAAGACCCAAAGCGAAATACACTTTGGATATGTTTAGAGATATCAAAGCGGAAGAAAAGGGACTTAGATTCAATTTAGCGGGAGTGGAAAAAGGAAAACTCTACTACGGCTTTATAAAACCCAAAGACGGAAAATACAACTATCCCGTATTTTTCAAAAAATACTCCCCCATAAAAAACAACTCCGCTTTCATAGACATAACGAAAATGGGCGGACGATACGATATGATCGATTGGAAAAATAATCAAAACGGAATTATAGGCTATAGAGTCATAGACGAAAACGGCAAAATATTATATGACGGAAAGGTGGCTTTCAAAGGAGCTTCACCTTTTTATATAGACAATTTCATCGTTTCCGGTCCTTATGTTAACAAATTAACTCCTACAAGTGCGGTAATAGAGTTCGATACGAATATCGAAAGCTTTGCAAGAGTAGAAATAAACGACGGAGAGAAGATATTCTTCTCAAACGGCCAAAAAAAGCATCATGAAATAAAGGTCTTCGATCTAAAACCCAATACCAAATACCACTACTCCATATTTTTACCCGCAAGCGGCTATGAAGAGGATTACTATTTCAAAACGGCCCCGGAAAAGGGAAGCAGACAACCCTTTACGTTTGCTTACATAAGCGATTGTAGAGCGTCAAACGGCGGCGGAGAGAGATTCTTGGGAGGAGTAAACGGATATATTCTAAAAAAAGTAGCGGCTCTAAGCGCCTTTAAAAACGCCTCTTTCGTCCAAATAACCGGCGATGTGATAAACGGTTATAAAACTACGAAAGAAGAGATGCTCTATGAATATAACAATTTCAAACATATTTTAGAGCCGTATTGGCATTATATGCCTTTTTATATAGGTATGGGAAATCACGAAGCTTTGGTTTATAAATTCGAGGACGGAAACAAATGGTGGAAAATTCAAATAGACAAATTTCCGTTTAAAACACAATCGAGCGAAGCGGTTTTTGCCGAAGCTTTCGTAAATTTCGAAAACGGCCCTTATAGCGAAGATAATACATCTTTGGATCCAGATCTAAATACGACCGATTTTCCATCCTATAAAGAAAACGTCTATTCGTATACATACGGTAATACCGCTATGATAGTATTAAATTCCGACTATTTTTACGCTCCTTCGATGAGCGATAGAAAATTTACAAGCGGAAACATTCACGGATATATTATGGATAAGCAGCTTGAATGGTTTAAAAATGAAGTTAAAAAATATACCGAAGATAAAGATATAGATCACATTTTCGTAACCGTTCACACTCCACTATTTCCAAACGGAGGACACGGCGGGCAAGATATGTGGTATAACGGAAATAATGAACAAAGAGCGATAGTTAATGGTAAAGAAGCAGAGAAAGGAATCATAGAAAGAAGGGACGAACTTCTTGAAATAATGATGAAAAGTCCTAAAGTAAGAGCGATTTTGACGGGAGACGAACACAATTACAATAGAATGCTAATTACTAAAGATCTTGAGCTATATCCTAAAGATTGGGATAAAGAGAAGATCACCGACAAAGATTACTTTAGAGAGATCTGGCAAATAAACGACGGAGCGGGAGGAGCTCCGTATTACGCACAAGAGAAGCTTCCTTGGAGTCAAGCCGTCAAAGGTTTCACAACCCAAAACGCTTTGGTATTTTTCAAAATAGAGGGCGATAGCGTCGAGATGGAGGTAATCAACCCCGATACTCTCGATACGATAGATAAGCTAAAAATCAAATAGTATAGCTTCCCCTCTTTTCACTGAGTAAAACTCCCTCTTTAACGGCATTTATATAGCTTTGCAAAGAGGGAGTTTCGTTCGTATAAGCTATATCGAAAGCCGTTCCGTGATCTACGGAAGTTCTAACGATAGGAAGATTCAAACTAACGTTTATACTCTCTTCGAAATAGAGAGATTTAACGGCAATAAGCCCCTGATCATGATACATCGCTACAAAGTATTTAATAAATTCTCTATTTTTCGGCGTAAAAGCGCTATCCGGCACCAAAGGGCCTCTAAATATCTCATATCCTATCTCTCTGTTTGCCTCTTTTATAGCCTTTTTTATCTTTTTCTCTTCATCTCCCAAAACTCCTCCGTCCCCCGCATGAGGATTTAGAGCCAAAACTCCGATAGGCTCCTCTTTTATGTTTCTATAGAGATCTATCAAAAATCTTTTTAGCTTTTTTTTCTTAATCTTCAAGGGAACATCTTTTAAGGGAATATGATCCGTAAAAAAAGCGCAGTAGAGTTTATCGCACCCTATCATCATAATGGCATCTTTTTTGAAAATATCTCTCAACGCTTCCGTATGGCCGGCATATTTGATACCCGCCAAATGCCAAGCTTTTTTATGAATCGGTAAAGTTACCAAAGCGGAAACCTTGCCCTTTTTGGCAAGTTTGACTCCCTCTAAAAAAGAGATATAGGAATACTCACCGCTTCTTGCGCTAATCTTCCCGGGCTCTATCTCAAAAACTCCCCCAACTTCGTAAATCTCAAAATCTTTAGGAATAGAGAGACCAAGAAGTTTAGCCCCCTCCTTTAACATAACTTCATTTATGAGATATATAGGCTTGGCTATCTTTTTTATCTTCTCATGGGCCAAAAGAGCTATCTTAAGCCCTATTCCGTTTAAATCTCCTATACTTACGGCTACTTTTCTCATTTCGATACGATTCTTTTCATCTCTCTAACTGCGTTTTCAAACCCCTCAAATACCGCTCTTGCAACAATACTCTGTCCGATATTAAGCTCCTCTATATGCTCTATCTCCAAAATATCAAACACGTTTTGATAATTTAGTCCATGCCCCGCAGCCACTCTCAAGCCAAACTCCTCCGCTTCTTCGGCCGCCTCTTTCAAATCACTCAAAGATTCGTTAAGCATCTTTTTAAGCTTCGATCTCTCAAGCTCCAAATCTTTTATGCTGTTGTGAGTTAGCGATAGATTGCTATAAAGCATCGCAAAAATGTTGGCATATTTTCCCGTATGAAGCTCCACCCACTGAACACCCAAAATCTTGGAAGCCTTTATAGCCTCTTTGGTAGGATCTATGAATAAAGACACCTCTATCTCTCTTGCTTTTAGATAATGTACCGCGTTGTCAAGCCTATCGTAAATCGAAGAGAAATCAAGCCCTCCCTCCGTGGTGATCTCCTCTCTTCTCTCGGGCACAATCGTAACCCTATGAGGCCTTACTTCTCCCAAATACTCTATAATTTCCGCATCCACCGAAGCTTCCACATTTACCGGCAATTGAGAACTCTCGATAATCCTTCTTACATCCTCGTCGTTTATATGTCTTCTATCCTCTCTTAAATGTATAGTTATCTGATCGGCTCCGGCTCTTTTTGCCAAAAGTGCGGCTTCAAGCGGATCCGGATCGTTGATTTTCCTTGCTTCTCTCAATAAAGCTATATGATCTACGTTTACTCCAAGTTTCATTGTATAATACCTCTTATGAAAATTTTTAAAAATTATATCAAAAAGAGTTAAAATGATAGGAATAGATCTGGGATCAAATACTATAAGCTTCGTTTTGATGGACTGCGAAACTCTTGAGAGAAAAAAAGATATCCAAAGGATAGTAAGAACCGCAGAAGATTTGGAAAGAACGGGAATAATCTCAAAAAAGGCCGTAGATCGAATAATAAAAGCCATTTTGGAAGCCAAAAAAGAGATAGATTTCTCATCCAACAAAATCAAAGCGGTAGCTACGGCGGCTTTGAGACTTGCCAAAAACAAACAAGAGGTTTTAGAAAAAATCAAAAAAGAAACCGGAGTGGAGTTTGAAATCATAGACGGTTTTACTGAAGCGAAACTAACCTCGATAGCGGTAAAAGAGAGATTGAAAAAACTATCCCTGCCATATGATAATTTCGCGAATATCGATCTTGGAGGAGGCTCTACGGAAATTATTCTCCAATATAAAGATGAAATTTTTACAAAAAGTATCGATGTAGGAATAGTAACGTTCGCTCAAAAACATCAAACACTAAACAAAATCAAAGAAAATTCTAAAAAAGCATACAAAGAGATGGAAATTTTCGTAAAAGATATTTACAAAAAATATCAAAAACCCTCCATCCTAACCGCCACAGCCGGTACACCTACAACAATAGCCTCCTTCATAAAAGGGATGGACTATGCAAACTATGACTACTCAAAAATAAACGGCACTCCCTTAAGCATAAAAGATATCCAAAAAGCTTTAAAGAAGCTTTTAAATCTTGATATAAAAGAGAGAGAAAAATGGGTTGGCGTTGGAAGAGGAGATCTGATAATAGCGGGAATTTATCTTCTAATAGCCCTAATAGAGCTTATGGAATTTGATAAAATAGTGGTAATAGACGATTCTTTAAAAGAAGGCGTGGCGATTAAAGAGTGCAAAAAAGTAAATTTAAACAAATTTGGATAAAATA
>JAADDG010000138.1 GCA_013154075.1 Campylobacterota bacterium
GGAGTAAGATAATAGGGCATATGCATAAGCTTTACCACCCTATCTTCTATCTTGAAATAGTGAGGCTCCAAAAAGAGATTATATCTTCTCTCAAGGCCTCTTAAATGAAAATCGTTATTACCGAAAACCGCCGTATAAGGTACTTCCATTCCCTCCATAAGAGAGAGTATCTCTTCGCTTCCTATATCTCCGGCATGGATTAGATACTCTATCTTAAGCTCTTTTAGTTTCAAAAGAGCCTTTTTAGTCAAATCCGCCTTAGCATGGGTATCGGAAATCACTCCCACTCTCACGCCGTCTGCTCCTCTTTCTCTCCGGCCTCTTCCCTATATTTACATTTTATGCACTCAAAAATCTCTTTTTTTCTATAAGTTCTCTCGGCCATGATATATCCGCATTCGGGACATTTTCTGTTTGTAGGTTTGTAAGTAGAGATAAATTTGCATTTTGGATAGTTGGAACATCCGTAAAATTTACCTCTTCTTGACGTTCTCTCTACGATATTACCTCCGCATTCCGGACAATTTACTCCCTCCAAAACGGGAAGCTCCTTTTTCTCACTCTCTTTTAGATTTTTGGTATATTTGCATTTTGGAAAATTGCTACAGGCTATAAACTCTCCAAATCTACCTTTTCTTTTTACAAGTTCGCTTCCGCATTGCGGACAAGCCTCTCCTATCGGAATCGCAACTTTCAAACTTTTGATATTTTTTTTACCCTCTTCCACCTTTTTTATGAAAGGCTCATAAAACTCCCACAAAACTCTCTGCCAATCTTTTTTATTTTCGGCTACTTCGTCAAGCTCCTCCTCCATCTTCGACGTAAAGCCGCTATCCACTATCTCATTGAAATGCTTCTCCAACACCTCTATAACCGTAAAAGCTATTTCAGTCGGTACAAGCTGTTTTTTAATAATCTCCACATACTTTCTCGCCACCAAAATAGAGATAGTCGGAGCGTAAGTGGAAGGTCTTCCTATACCCAAAGCCTCAAGCTTCTTAATGAGACTCGCTTCGGTATATCTTGGAGGAGGCTCGGTAAAGTGCTGATTTGCTTCAAGCTTAGTCAAAACCACCTCATCACCCTCTTTCAAATCGGGAAGAAGCTTATCTTTATCCTCACTCCCCAACACTTTATAAAAACCGTCAAATACGAGTCTTCTTCCCGTAGCTTTGAACTTACCGCTTTTGCTTGCAAAAACGATGCTTTGAGACTCAAAAACGGCATCTTCCATCTGTGAGGCGAGAAATCTCTCATAAATAAGTTTGTATAGCTTGTATTCGTCCGGTTTTAGATACTCTTTGGCAATTTCGGGAGTAAACTCAAGCATTGTAGGTCTAATGGCCTCGTGAGCCTCTTGAGCTCCTTTAGATTTTGTCGTATAGACTTTCGGACTTTTTGGAAGATACTTCTCTCCATATCTGTTTTTGATAGTCTCTCTCGCCGCATCGACCGCTTCTTTTGCGATATTTAGACTATCTGTTCTCATATAGGTGATAACTCCCGAAGTTCCTTTATGAGTTTGGACCCCCTCATAAAGAGTTTGAGCTATCATCATTGTCTTTTTGGGAGAGAATCCGAGTTTGCTTGAAGCCGTCTGCTGCAGGGTAGAAGTCATAAAAGGAGCTGGAGATTTGCTTTTTCTCTCCTTTTTTTCGATAGAAAAGACTCTATAGCTCTCCTTTTCCAAAACATCTTTTATATATTTGGCTCTCTCTCCATTTTTTATGGTCATTTTCTCTATTTTTTCGTTTTGAAACTCGATTAAAGAGGAGTCTATCGTTTCGTTGAAAATAGCGTCTATACTCCAATACTCTTCGGGCTTAAAAGCTTTTATCTCCCTCTCTCTATCTACGATAAGCTTCAAAGCCGCCGATTGAACTCTACCGGCGCTAAGCCCTTTTTGAATCTTGGAGGATAATAAAGGAGAGAGTTTGTATCCCACTATTCTATCCAAAAGCCTTCTTGCCTGCTGAGCGTTTATTTTATTGTGATCCAATTTTCTTGGATTTTTCAAAGCGTTTACTATAGCGTTTTTGGTAATTTCGTGAAATACGATCCTTGGAAGAGAGTCGGGATCTTTGCCTATGGCTTTGGCTATGTGATAGCCTATCGCCTCCCCTTCTCTATCCTCATCGGTCGCGATATAGATCTCATCGCTCTTTTTAGCAAGATCTTTTATCTCCTTGACCACCTTAGCGTGATCTTTGGAAACTCTATATTGAGGTATGAATTCTCCCTTTTCTTCATCTATCTTTATTCCGAAAGTGCTTTTTGGAAGATCTCTTATATGTCCTTTACTCGCTACTATATTGAAATCTTTGCCTAAAAAGTTTTTAATGGTTTTTGCCTTAGTAGGTGACTCCACTATTATTAACTTGCTCAATTTCTTATCCTATATTAAATATTTTTCGACATTATACCAGTTTAAACTACTGTTTTAGCAAAATCGGTATTATATAAAATGTTGTTAAAAGCGGAATAAAAAAGACCTCAAAATATATTTTTCCTCCTATTTCATTCAAAATATTTCATATATACTTAAAATAATTCAAAATCCTTGATAAGAAAAATAAAAAATAACTTCCTATGTAAAATTTTTTTTATTGCGGACGATACTATTTCTTGCAAGGAAGCATGTAAAAATTTTTTTACAAAGGAATGTATCATGGGTTTTAGAATCAATACAAACGTTGCAGCGCTTAACGCTCATGCCAACAGCGTAATGGTCAATAGAAACATAAACGAATCATTGGCCAAATTAAGTTCCGGTTTGAGAATCAATAAAGCTGCCGACGACGCTTCGGGAATGGCGATTGCCGATAGTCTAAGAGGACAGGCAAGCGCATTGGGACAAGCGATATCAAACGCAAACGACGGTATAAACATTATTCAAACCGCGGACAAAGCGATGGACGAGCAGATAAAAATTCTCGATACCATCAAAGTAAAAGCCACTCAAGCCGCACAAGACGGACAAACGGCCGAAACGAGACAAGCTTTGCAAGCGGACGTCGTAAGACTTATGGAACAGCTTGATAATATAGCCAACCAAACAAGTTTTAACGGCCAGTCTTTGCTATCCGGTAACTTTACAAATAAAAAGTTCCAAATAGGTGCATATTCCAATCAAACCGTAACGGCCTCCATCGGAGCTACAAGCTCGGATAAAATAGGTGAAACGAGATTTGAAACGACGGAACTTGTAAAAGTTAGTGAAGGTGTAAACGGCCTTAAATCCATCTCTCTTACTTTCAAAAACATAGACGGTGAAAACGATCTAACAATCGAGAGTGCGAAAATCTCTACGAGTGCGGGAACAGGTATAGGCGCTTTGGCGGAAGTTATCAACAAAAACTCCGACAAAACGGGTGTTAGGGCCTCTTGGAGCGTTCAAGGAACGGGAGCTACCGCAGTTCAGGCCGGAGATATAAAAGGTCTCAAAATCAACGGTATCACTATCGGAGATATCACCGATGTCAAAGCTAACGACGCGGACGGTAAACTGATAAACGCCATCAACGCTCACAAAGCCGATACCGGTGTGGAAGCTACGATAGATTCGGAAGGTAAATTGAACCTAAGAAGTATAGACGGAAGGGCTATCGATATCTCCACCGCAAGTTCCGCAGCCGTTTTGGGAGGAGGAAGTTTTGCAACAGCTTCTGGAGGTTCCGGAAGTGACGTTATTATAGGTAGAATCTCTCTTGTTAGACTTGACGCTAAAGACATCCAAATTACCGGAGCTAACGTAAGTACCATAGGTATTACCTCGGGTATGGCTCAAAAAACGGTATCTTTGAGAGAGATCAAAGGTAAATTCGATAAAGATATAGCAAGTGCTATGGGAGCTAACGTAAACAGCTCAACTTGGCAATACGGTAAAGATCTAAGTGCGGGACTTACGAGTCTTAAAGGAGCTATGGCGGTTATGGATATCGCGGAAGCGGCTACCAAACTTCTTGATAGGATCAGATCGGATCTCGGTTCGGTTCAAAATCAGCTCGTAGCCACGGTAAACAACATCTCCGTAACGCAAGTTAACGTAAAAGCCTCCGAATCTCAAATAAGAGACGTAGATTTTGCGGCCGAAAGTGCGAACTTCAACAAAAACAACCTTTTAGCGCAAGCCGGAAGTTTCGCTATGAGTAAAGCAAACGCAGCTCAACAAAACGTAATGAGACTTCTACAATAGGTTTTCAAGCCGTCTAAACGGCTTGAATCCCTTTAAATTTTACGTTAGTAGGTATACTTAAGTCCTACGCTAACCAAATGAGCTCCGCCTTTGGTAAACTCTCCGTTTATACCGCCTTCTCTTTTTTGAACGACGGTTCTATCGTCCTTATCGTCATACAGATAAGCACCACCTATCGTTAATTGATTATTTATTTTATAATCAAATCCTATAGAGTATATCTTAGCGTCCGCATCTGGAAGCTCAAAACCCAAAGTATCTTCGGGAATAGGAGTCTCATCTATCGCAAATCCCGCCATAAGTTTCAGTTTTTCGTTATATTGATGAGAAACACCTATTCTCCAAGTATCCGTATCTTTCCAGTTTTTAGGAATAGGCGCGTCAAACACTTTGGCCAATCCCGGATTTAACTCATCTTGATACTCGAAATCCAAAGTCGAATAGCTTGACCATTTAGTCTTTTCGTAAGTAAGCTCGAAAGTAGTATCTTTGTTGTAATCATAAGAAGCCGCAAGAGTCATAACAGCCGGCAAAGGAATACTCACAGACGCCTCTCCGTCATAAACTTTTCCGCCTATAGCATCAAAATATAGTTTTGCGTTTCCTTCTTCGTTTAGATCCACTTTAGATCTGTAAGTAGCCGCAAGAGAGATATCCGAAGTAGGCTTATAAGTAATTGCTAAGTTATATCCGAATTCGCTTTTATCCCCGTCCATATCTCTTCTAAATCTCGCCTTAGCAAGCCCCAAATCGTGCAAATCTTTCGTATCGCTCTTTACCGTTCCCTCACTATAGATAAATCTAAGTCCGACGGCAAAAGAGAGATTTTCCCAAATCTCGAAAGAGACGGAAGGATTTATCTCATAAACTTCCAAACTAAACTCTTCCGCATAAGCTTTTTGATACGGAGTACTCCATTTTTTGGACAAACCGGCCGGAGCCGTCAAAGAAATACCCCATCTAAGAAAATCATATTTAGGAGAGACGTAAAAGAAGGTGGGAACCAAAAAGTTTTCATTTTTACTCTTTCCGTTTAAAATCGGGTTTACAAAAGAGGTAAACTCGATACTCGGTAGATTTATATAGGTTAAAGTAGCCTCAAAATATGATTTTTCCTCATCCATCCAAATCATATTGGCCGGATTGTAATAACTTGCATCGGCACCTTTGACAGCAGCTACGTTTGCGGCGGACAAAGCCACGGCATCAACTGACTGCTCGGGAATTTTATAAGCCGCACCGAACAACACACCGCTCGCACACACGGACAAAAATATGGTTCTTAAAGTTTTCATGACACTCCTTTTTAAAATTATTCAATAAAATTATATAATAATTCTATCTCTTTTGGCCATAATGACTCATCTATCGTCTCTAAAATAAGAGGGATATCATTCAATCTCTCATCGTTCATAATAAGCTTGAAAGTCTCCTCTCCCAACTCCCCCATACCTATGGAGTGATGGCGATCCACTTTCGAAGAGAATTTGGATTTCGAATCGTTTATATGCATACCTTTAAGATACTCAAATCCTATAACTTCATCAAACTCTTTCATAGTCTTTTCATAGCTCTCTTTATCTCTTATATCATATCCGGCGGCAAAAATATGGCATGTATCTATACATACTCCGACTCTGCTTTTATCTATGGATTTATCTATCAAATAAGCCAAATGCTCGAACTTATATCCCAAATTACTGCCTTGTCCGGCGGTAGTTTCTATCACTAATGTAACGTTATCGGTTACTTCAAGAGTTTTATTCATAGATTCGGCTATCAAATCGAGACACTCCTCTTCACTTATCTTTTTTAGATGGCTTCCCGGATGAAAATTTAGTTTATCAAGCCCCAGCATCTCGCATCTTTTCACTTCGTCTATAAAAGCGTTTAGAGATTTTTCTCTCTTTTCCTCTTCCGGATGACCTAAATTGATAAGATAGCTGTCGTGCGGAAGAATATGTTTGGGAGAAATTCCGGACTCTTCAAGATTTATCTTAAATTTTTCTATCGTTTTTTCATCCAAAGGTTTGGCTTTCCACTGCCTTTGATTTTTCGTAAATAGAGCAAACGCTTTAGCTCCGATTTTGGAAGCGTTTATAGGAGCGTTGAAAACTCCTCCGCTACTGCTTACGTGAGCGCCTACAAATTTCATAAAATTCCTTGCTTAAATTTTGATTTTACGGATATTATAACAAATAAAAAGGGGATTTGAGATAAAAAAAGTTAACCCTAAAAAGGGGGAAAAGGGTTTATAGATATTTTTTGGCTATTTTAGCCTCTTTGCTGTTTGGATAGTTTCCTATAAGAGCGTTGAATATTTTCTCGGCGTTTTCGTTATCTCCTATCTTTTTGAAAGAGATACCGGTATGAAGTAGAAGTGTCGGAATATAGGAAGCTTGATCGTAAAGCTGGATACTTTTTTTATAGAAAACAACCGCCTCTTTATAGTTCCTTCTATAATAATTTATTTCTCCCAAATAAAAATTACAAATAGCGGGTCTGTAATTCTTGGCAACCAAATCCAAAAACAAAGCTTCCGCTTTATCGTAATCGTGTCTTCTATAGGCTTTCAAAGCCTCTTTGTATAACTCTTTTAAAGATAGCTTTTTAGGCGTCGTAGAAAGAGCGTTTTTGCTTTTGGAAGAAGTGTTTGAGGAAGCTATTAATTTGGCAAGCTCTTTTAAAGTTTGTTCTATCTTTTTATCATTCTCTTCAAGAGCTTTTAATCTTTCCTCTATTTGGCCTCTCTGTTGGCTCGAAGCGTTCACATCGAAAGAGGCATATTTGCTTTTTAATTCCCCTATCGTATCGGAGTACGAAGTGATAACCGATCTAAGCCCCTCTACCGCATCTTTCAAAACGGAAACTTCATTTTTCAATAAGGAGATCTCTTTTTTGAGATTTTGAATTTCTTGCTTGTTTTGATAGATCTTTTTTTCGTCCTCCGTTAGGCCGTAAGGAGAAGCGCTATCCAAATCGCCGGCTTCGAAAACCGACGGTTCGGACGCATTCAAAAATCCGCTTACTATACAAATAAAAAATAAGAACGTTAGCTTTTTCATTTTTCCCTAAAAATTATTGATTGTTTTTCAAAAAGTCAAATTCCACTCTTCTGTTTTGTTGCCAACACTCAGGAGTATGCTCCGTACAAACCGGATTGCTCTCTCCGTAACTTATAACTATCATTCTGTTTGGCTCGACACCGTTTGTGGCCAAAGCGTCTTTTACGCTTTTTGCTCTCTTTAGTCCCAAAGCGTAATTGTACTCATCGGTTCCCCATTCGTCACAGTTTCCTTCAACTTTAATAGAGTAAGGTTTAGCCTCTTCGGTATTGAAAAGCTGAGCGTCAGCCTCTACGTTGGGAACCATATCGGGTCTGATGTTGTATTTATCGAAATCGAAATATATCTTTTTAGCTTTCGATTTAAGTTCCGCGATTCTCTCCTCTTCACTCATAACGGAAGCGGCGGATTCCGGCGTAACGGTAGTGGAAACTTTTTGATCCACGATCTCTCCGGTTTTTTCGGGAGCGGTCATAGTAACCTCTTGAGCCTTTTGACTACAACCGGTAAAAAGCGCTACGGTTAAAATCGTACTAAACAATAAAGTCTTTTTCATAATTTCACCTTCCTATCCATAATTAAATTTAATGACTATTCTATCATTTCTAACTTGAAACGATACTTACCCGCTTACCAGTCCAAAGACTGTATTTTTCCCGTTTTAAGAGGGAAAAGATAACTTTTGTTGGCGTTTAGTCTGATAATCCCCAAAGCACTCTCTCTTCTGTAATGCTTTATAAAGATTATCGTATCATCAGTATCGGCAAATCTCGGGAATAGATTCTTACCCGTAGAAGTTAGTTTTCTTATAAAATCGGTCTCTGTGGAAATTAGATACAGATTGAAAGTGTTGTCTCCGAAAGCACTGTTTGTCTCTCTGCTTGAATATACGATATATTTACCGAAAGCCGAACAAGAGCTATTGTTTTTACCGTGATAGATCATCTGCTCCACTCTATCTCCGTGAATATCTTTTGCAAAGACGTTAGGATAGCCGAGTCTATCAGATATGAAAACGATTCTCTGCTCGTTGTCTATAAAATTTCCGCTTACGTCTATTCCGCTATATTTGGTAATTCTCTCTTTGGTTTTCGTACTTAGATTATAAAGATAGATATCGGGCTGATCGTTCGGAGCGAGAGTTAAAAGAAGTTTGTTTCCGTCCTTGCTCACATCCGAACATATTACCATTCCGGGACCGCTTATTATTTTTTTTCTCGTTCCGGTATAAAGATCCACCTTATACAAAGTGGGCATCAAAGAGTTATAGGAGGTATAATAAAAAGCGGTCTGTTTCTCGTTAGCCCATTTCGGAAAGACGTTCAAACCGCCTTGAACTATCGTCTTTTGGAAAGAGAGAGTATAATCGGCGATTACTATGGAGCTTCTTCCTTTGGATACGTATTTGGAAAAAACTATAAGTCTCTCCATCCATTTTACCGGCGGAGCTCCTATATAATCGTTTATATCTATCGTAATTTTGTGAGCCAAAAAAGGGTATCTCTCTTTTTTGGAAACCGCATAAAATTTTTCGAAAATTTTGTTGGAGCTTTTTGCGTTTAGAAGCTTAACGCTTGCTACAAGTCTCTTTTTGCTATCGTATTCGAGTTTGCACTTTAAAAGAAGTTCGGTTTTCTTCTCGATAACGGAAGAATCTATCGTATCATCATCGTAATCTCCCCTATAAACCGTATCCCCTATCTGAAAATGGGAGGTTACTTTTATATCTCCGACCAATAATTTTAAAAACTTATTTTCCACACTACTCTCGACGGCACCCGGAGGTGTGGAGTTTTCTATAGCGATTTTCGGAACGTGAAAGCCCTTCTTTACCACTTCTATAGTAGCGTCATAACCAAACAGCAAAATATTAAATATTGCTATCAAAATTATTTTTTTCAACCGATTCTCCTTTTATTCATCTTTAAACTCTATCTTTATCTCTATATATTTTCCTTTTTTATAAGGAGGAAACTTCGTATATCTCAAACTTTCAAGAAACTCTTTTAGTTTAGCATTAAAAGCATTATTATAAGACAACTTTTCTATCTTATAACTAAATCTGCCGTATTTATCTATTTTTATAAGTACTTCCGCTTTATTTCCCGGTAAAGTTTGCGGTGTTTGTTGCCATTTTAAATCTATAATCTCCTGAATCTTTCCTATATATTCGTTATATTCCCCTTTTTTAGAAAATTTACCGGAAGTTTTGTTAGATAGTTTTAGATTCTCTATTAGTTTTAATATTTTCTTTTTCTTATTTGAATTTTCTTTACTAATCTGTTTTTTTAGACGACTCGCTTTCGTTTTATGAGAGACTCTCTTCTCTTCGGCAACCTTTTTATAATCTTCCGTTCTAACCGTCGAGAAAAGAGATTTCAAACTAACCCTCTCCCTTTTATCTCTACTCTCCTTTTTCTCTTTAGGAGGCTCTTTCTTCTTCGCTTCCTTTTTAGGCTGCTCTTTTTTGGAAACCTCCTTTTTCAAAACCGTTTTCGGAGGCTCTTTCTTTCTTTCGACTATCGTTATTTCCAAAAAATCTTTTTTATGATAAGAGTAGTTTTTAGGATGAATTTTTTCTTCGTAAAACTTAAAAAATATAACGGCCAAAATAGCGAAATAGAGACTGAAGGAGACGACTCCTCCCAAAAGAAAATAGGTTTTTTTAGCCATCTGTTATAAGCGACACCCTGCTAAAACCGGCATCTTTAACGCTTTTTAGTATATACATCACATCCCCGTAGCTTAAAGCTTCGTCCGCTTTTATATACACCGGTGTTTTTTTATCGAAATTTTTGGAAAAAAGCGCAAAACTGTCCGGAAAAGATTTATAATCATATTTTTCGTTTTTAATATAGATATTTTTGTTTTTATCTATTCTTATCTCTAAATCGGGAATTTTTTGAACGACTTTCGTTTTGGAGCCTTGCGGAATGTTTATTTTCTCCTCATAAACCACCGTAGGAGCGGTAACCATTAAAATGGCAAGAAGCACAAGCATAATATCGACAAGCGGGGTAATGTTCAGTTCCGGATGTTCTTGCCAATCTATCTTCATTTGAAGCTTTCTAATAGGATTTTAGAACTTTTATCTGCTGCTCTATATAAGAGATAAGTTCATAAGCCTTTCTTTTTAAAAAGACGTGTGCGCTATATGCCGGAATAGCCACCAAAATACCGGCCGCCGTCGCTATCAAAGCTTCACTGATAGCCGGAGCTATGACGTTTAGTGATGCGGTAGTACTGTTGCCAAGCTCGCTAAAAGTAACAAGTATGGAAACAACCGTTCCAAAAAGCCCGATAAAAGGAGAAGTGGAGGCTATAACCGAAAGAGTGGAAAGATATCTTGTAGATTCGCTCTCCGCTATCTCTTTACACATATACAAAATATCGTCGGATCTTACGTTGTTGTTGGAGCATCCTTCCAGATAAGATCCGGAAGCTACGCTTTTGGATCCCATCAAAAGAGCCTCCAATGAAGCCGCTTCCAATGAGATCTCGCTTCTTAATACAAAATATCTTGCGACATAAATCCAAACGGTAATGATAAAATAGATAGAGAGCCATGCTAAAACGATAATCGTTATAGCATTGCTTCTATCCAAATAATTTAGAAAAATATCCAAACTCTGCTGCATTCTATCTACAGACCTTTTGCCGCACTTTCGATTTTGGCAGTAGCCGCCGCAATGGCTATATCGGAATCGCTAACGCTTTCAAGTAGCTTCTTAGCTTCCGCCAAAGAAGCGGCGATTTCGCTCTCGCTCTCTCCTTTTACCGCTACCGCTCCGTCGGCCAAAATCGTAACTTTAGACTCCTCCACGTTTACATGTCCCCAATTGATAGCCACAAGCTCATGTTTGCCGTCAGGCATCTCTATATCTATAACTCCGGCTTTCAAAAGGGAAACCAAAGAGGCGTGTCCGGGTAAAACTCCGAACTCACCCTCTTTCCCGGGAAGAGTTACACTTTTTACGTCTTTATTGAAAATACCTCCGTGCGGAGTGACGATCTCTAATTTTATTGTATCCATTCTTTTTCCTTCAAAAGGCTATTAGCCTTTCATTTTTTCGGCTTTAGCTATAGCCTCGTCGATTCCTCCGACCATATAAAAGGCGTTTTCAGGAAGATGATCGTATTTTCCTTCCAAGATTCCTTTGAAACTTTGAATAGTATCTTCCAACGTTACGTATTTTCCTGGAGCTCCCGTAAAAACTTCGGCAACGAAGAAAGGCTGAGATAGGAATTTCTCTATCTTTCTCGCTCTCTCAACTGTCTGTTTATCCTCTTCGCTAAGCTCGTCCATACCCAAAATAGCGATAATATCTTGAAGATCTTTATATTTTTGAAGAACTGCTTGCACACCTCTTGCCACTTGATAATGCTCCTCTCCGATAATTTGAGGATCGAGCATTCTTGAAGTCGAATCCAAAGGATCAACCGCAGGATAGATACCCTTCTCCGCAATAGATCTGTTCAAAACGGTAGTTGCGTCAAGGTGCGCGAAAACCGTAGCAGGCGCAGGATCCGTCAAGTCGTCCGCAGGAACGTAAACCGCTTGAACGGAAGTAATAGATCCGTTTTTAGTAGAGGTAATTCTCTCTTGCAATTTACCCATCTCGCTTGCAAGTGTCGGCTGATAACCAACAGCGGACGGAATTCTTCCAAGAAGTGCGGACATCTCGGAACCCGCTTGCGCGAATCTAAAGATGTTGTCGATAAACATCAAAACGTCAAGTCCCATTGCATCTCTAAAGTACTCGGCCATCGTAAGACCTGTAAGAGCGATTCTGTTTCTCGCACCCGGAGGCTCGTTCATCTGACCGTAGCAAAGGGCAACTTTATCCAAAACGTCGGACTCTTTCATCTCGTTATAGAGGTCATTTCCCTCTCTCGTTCTCTCACCGACACCCGCAAATACGGAATAACCGCTGTGTTTGAAAGCAACGTTGTGGATAAGCTCCATAATAATAACCGTCTTACCAACACCAGCACCAC
>JAADDG010000095.1 GCA_013154075.1 Campylobacterota bacterium
TCCACAAAAGCGTTATGTTTTACCAAAGCGACCGATAGATTTTTACCCTCTACAACGTCGTTTGCCGCCTTTTTAAACTGCTTTTTTAAAACGTCGTTTCCGATAATATTGCTCGATAATTTCACCGCCTGCACGAACGGAACACCCGATTTTACAAGGATAGAGACCATATAGGCAAATCTCGCCAAATCGGAAGTTTGTGATATTTTGCCTATAAAAGGAGTCTTTAAAAGCGCCAGATCAACCGCATATTTAAACTTTTCACTATTTTTGTAAAAATAGCTAAAAATAATAGCTGCTATCAAGATTGAAAGGGCTACAAAAAGCCAATGTTTGGTAAAAAAATCTCCAACCGCTATAACAAATTGAGTGCTTTTTGGAAGCTCTTGATGAAGCTGAGAGAACATATTGGTAATTTTCGGAACCACGACGGTAAGCATAAAACCTACCATAAAAAGAGAAATAACTATAATGAAAGATGGATAAACCAAAGCCTGTTTGACTTTGCCTTGAATTTTATCCTGATCTTTCAAATATTTGGCAAGCTCCAAAAGCACCGCCTCCAAAGTTCCGCTCTCCTCAGCCACTTTGATAGACTGCTTGTAAAAAGTTGGCAAAGCGATAATCTCTTGAGTCTCCAAAGCCTTATAAAAACTCTTTCCCTCATCCAAACTATTTTCTATGGAGCTAAAAAAATCGTAAATTCTCGGTTCATCCTCATATTGAGATTTGGCAAGTCTAATGACGTTTACCAAAGGAATACCGGATTTTAGATAAATGGAGAGATTTCTCGAAATAGAGGCAAGCTTATCGGCCGGAAGGCTTCTTTTTCTATTGAAAGCAAAAGAGAAAGTGGAGCCTTTACCCTCTTTCAAAGATTCGTACAAAATTCCTTTTGCCTGAAGTTTTCTTTTGGCTTCGTTTATATCTTTGGCATCGATATGTCCCTTTACTTTTTTGCCGCTTTTTTTATCGATACCTTTATATTTAAAAACCATTAATCTTTCAATCCTATTCTGATAACTTCATTCAAAGAGGTGGTGCCATCAAGCAAAAGATCTTTTAATTTATCGCTAATTAGCCTCATTCCTTTTCTTTGCATCGCCTCTCTTATCTCAAAATCGCTAAGCCCTTTTTTCAGCATCGCCTTTACATCATCATCCATCAAAAAGAGCTCTCCTACCGCCTGTCTTCCGATATAGCCGGTAAAATTGCACTTCTTACAGCCGTTTTCCTTAAAAATCGGGGCATCTTTTGGCAAATCGAACTCTTCGGCTATCTCTTTTGGAATGGTTGAGGGTTCTTTACAATAGGGACAAAGCTTTCTAACAAGCCTTTGAGCCAAAACTCCAAGCAAAGAGGAGCTTATTAAAAACTCCTCTATCCCCATATCTATAAGCCTCGTAATGGCCGCCGTCGTATTATTGGTATGCAGGGTGGAGAGCATAAGGTGTCCCGTCAAAGCGGCCTGAATGGCTATCTCGGCAGTCTCTTTGTCCCTTATCTCTCCCACCATTACAATATCGGGATCCTGTCTAAGAATCGATCTAAGACCGGAAGCGAAAGTAAGGCCGGTTTTTGGATTGACTTGAATCTGATTTATGTTATCGGCCTTATACTCTACGGGATCTTCGATAGTTATTACGTTTTTCTCCGGGCTCGCCACTATCTGCAAAAAGGAGTGCAAAGTAGTGGACTTACCGCTTCCCGTAGGACCGGTTACCAAAATCATACCGTGAGAGTGTTTAAGAAGCATCTTAAAATGCTCCGTCATCCCCTCTTCAAATCCAAGCTCTTCGAGAGTGGGAATATCGGCAGACTCCATAAGGATTCTCATAACGACTCTCTCACCGTGATAGGTGGGAAGCACCGATACCCTGATATCGAGACTCTTTCCTGCAATCTTTACCTGTGTTCTTCCGTCTTGAGGCACTCTCTTTTCGGAGATATCGAGATTTGAGATAACCTTGATACGGCTTATAACAAGTCCCACTATGTTTTTATCAAGTTCTATATGTTTTACCAAAACTCCGTCTATTCTATATCTAACTACTCCTCTATCTTCATGCGTCTCTATGTGGATATCGGAAGCATGCTTTTTAACCGCTTGATAAAAAAGAGAGTTTACAAGCTTAATTATCGGAGCCGACTCTTCGCTTGTTAAAATATCGCTGCTTGTTCTTAAAAACTCCGCTAAAGAGGCCTCTTCGTCGATATACTCCTCTTCCTCTTCGCTTTCAATCGTAGAAGCTAGATCCTTATCGGTCTTTATCTCCAAAAATCTATGATATAGTCTCTCATACGAATCTTTATCCAAAAAGGCCAAAGGCAGATTTAGATCGAGTTTGGAATAGAAATTGAGTCCGTCAAGGAGCTTTTCTTGATTTAGTATCGCATAAACTTTCCCATCAATCGAAGTAAAAAGAAGGGAGTTTTTGATAGAGAGATCTATATCGACTCCCTCCAAAAGCTCCGGATAGGGATCTAAATCGTAAAAAGTTGGAATATTTGCAAGCTTATTCATAATCCGGCATTCCTAAAGGATCTTCCAAATCGTTATCGATTACATCGGAATTGTTTTTGCGAACTCTTTTTGTCTTCTTTTTGCCTTTGTTCAAATCTCTCTCGGCTCTTTTCGCAAGCTCTTTTTCTATCTTGTTAAGCTTTCCGAGCATCAATCTAAGTTTGGCCAAATCGGCACTCTTATTGACTATATAAGGAGTTAGCAAAATAGCCAAAGATACTTTTGTATCGCTCTTTTCTTTATATCTAAAAGGGATACCGATAACGGGCAGATCTCCCAAAATAGGGATTTTGGAAAGAGAGTTGCTCTTTTTGTCCTTTACCAAGCCTCCCAAGATTATACTCTCTCCGTTATCGACGATAGCGGTAGTCTCTATCTCTCTTTTAGTAGTGGTGGGAAGCCCGACCTGACTTCCCGGTACCACGTCCTCCAAAACTATCTTCGTATCCAAAGTCACCTTATTATCTGCGGAAATTCTCGGCTTTATTTTCAAAGTCAAACCTATATCCTGCCTTGTATAGGTATTTCTCGTAATATCGGTAGTGGAAGTTCCGGTAGAGGATTGAGTTATTACCGATTCGGTTCTACCCACGTAAATGGTAGATTCGTGATTGTTTATACAAAGGATCGAGGGTTCCGATATCAGATCCGCCGCTCCTTCATCCGCCAAAAGAGAAAGCGTAGCTCCAAGAGCGAGTCCCTTGTCCAAAACGGGCTTCTCTATCCCCAAAGCTCCAAGATCGAAAGCTATCGGATTTACCGCATTTTTTGCGAAAATGGTACTTAGAGTATAAAGTCCGCTGCTATCTACGATACCTCCTATAAGGCCGTATTTTGCGCCTATAGCGGAAGATTTGTCCAAACTGATCTCTACAATTTTGGCTTTTACGTAAACTTGTTGTCTCTCGATATCGAGCTGCTCTATAATATTTTTAAGCTCTTTTAGCTCCTTTTCGGAAGCGTAAATAATTATGGCGTTTAACTCCTTATCCACCGTAATGCTCGGTTTGTTGTCGTTTTTGGTAATGGTGGTTTTAGTTCTGGTGATAGGAACGAAAGGAGGCGGCTCTTTTGGGTTTTTGGGATTTTTGACATTTCCTTTGGTTGTCTTGGAAGTGCTGATACTTTTGACAAATCCCTTGTTTGATAAAAGGTTTTGAAGAGTTTGAGCGATCTTCTCGGCATCGGCGTTTTTTATGTGAATGATGGATATCTTTTTTTCGGAAACGTCGTTTGCTACGTCAAGCTGTTTGATGTAGGGAATTAATTTTTGTATATTTTTCTCTCTGGAAATCAAAATAAGACTGTTTGTCCCCTCATCCTCCAAAATCTCCATCTTTTGAGTGGGGATCCTTTTGTTAAAAAGAGCGTCAGCTATCTTTCTTACTTTTTGATATACGCTCTTTACGCCGATATTCTCAAGCGTTACGAACTCTACGGATCTATCGTCGTGTCTGTCCAAAATTCTTACAAGTCTGTCAATGGTTTTGATATTTTCCGGATAATCGGTAACTATGATACTATTTATCTCTCTTGAGACTACGACTCTTCCGTATTTACTTAGAAGAAAACTGATTTGCTTATAAATGGCTATGGCATCAAGATTCTTGATAGGAATAATTTGTGTTTGAATCTGATCTATACTGCTATGACCGTAAAGAGGCGGAGCGCTTTTGGTAGCCTCCGAGCTTCTTACCACTTTCAAATAGCCCTTTCTGCTATCCACGATCGTATAACCTTTGGTAGACAAAACGCTTATCAAAAGATTATACATCACCTCTTTTACTCTATCTTTTCTTATAGGCTTCATAGGAATGAAATTGATCTTGCCCGGAATCTCTCTCGTTACCAAAATATTCTTTTGGGTGATCTTCGCTACATATTTTATAAAGTTATTTATACTCATATTGTTGATCACACCCAAATCTACATATTCGCTACTTCTATGACTCTCTTTGGCAACTCCCATGGAGAGAGTCAAAGCTATCATAATTAAAGCCAAAAGTTTTCTCATCAAATTCCTTCCTTTAATGTATATCGAAAAATAGTTCCATCTCCTCTCCCCCTCTAACGATCGTTAGAGTAAGAGCGTTTATTTTGGAGATGTTGTTGTAATAGTGCATAACTTGAGCTATACTTCTAAACTCCCTACCGTCTATCGCTTTGATTATATCTCCGCTTTTTAGACCGAGTTTATCGAAATATGAACCCTTTTTCACATATCTTACTTTAAAACCTTTGATCTTGCCGCCCTTTTTTATCTCATCTATTTTTATATTTTTCCAAATTAAATTCGGATTTTCTATATATCGCTCTATCGTGTTTCTTGAGACGGTAACGGCGGAGACAGTTTTGGGAGGCTCTTTTTCCAAACCTCCGGGGATAAACTCAGGCATCTCCTCTTCTACACTCTCTTCATCTTCCAAAGCCTTTTGAGCCTCTTTTGGAAGAGTATCTTTGATAGAGATTTCGTAATTTTTGCCGCCTTTTGTGAAAACCGCTCTATCCTTATATACCTCTATAAGTTTGTATCCTTTATACACTTCCCCTTTATCCAAAAAGATACTTTTCTTCCCATCTTCAATTACTATAAAACTTCTATTCGGATCTACGAAAGTAGCCTTCAAAACCAAAGATTCAAGTTTCAATGTAGGTTCGGTGATTTTGGGCTTGTTTTCCACCACTTTTTCGTTCGGAATAATTTTAGAAGCCAAATCGCCTCTATAAAAAAACCTAAAATCTCTCTCTTTGTAAAACTCGACACTCCTTTTTTCCAGAAAAAACAAAGAGAGCGAGTATAAAAGTTTTATAAGCAAAAGAGGAATCAAAACGCTTTTTATAAAAAACGAAAGTTTACTATTTAAAGCCGTATTCATACACAAATCCCTCTTTTGTTTTTCTAAAAAATCTTAAAATAGATCTATTGTTTTTAAAAGTTTTAGACGGGATCAAAACAACCTTCAAAATCTTGTTTTTAAGATCCACAAAACCGCTAAAACTTCCTATATTCCCCTTACCCTTTAGAAAAATCATAAAAGGCTTTATAACGCTGTTTTGAATCTTTATATTATCAATTTTAAAATCAATTACATTTTTAATATCTTTTGAAGAGCTTATATCCTTTAGAGTAACTAAATTATAAAATAGATAAGGAAAAGCCTTCATATCCGATATTTTAGCCACTTTCAAATCTTCAAAATACAGATCCCCATTTTTTACATTCAAAAAAGCCCAAAAATCCAAAACCTTCTCGTTAGAGACTATCAAAGAGTCCTTCTTTAAAAATTTCTCCAGCGTAAACCAAAGATTTGCTTTCGGCATCAAAAAAACCAAAGAGAGATAAACGCTCAAAATAACAACGGCAATCTTTTTCATATATAGATCTCCAAATACAAAGAGGCTCTCTCTTTCTCTCTCATTACTCTAAAAGTTTTGAGTTTGATGCCGGAATTTAGGATTTTTTTGATAATAAGTCTCAAGCTATTCTTATCAAGTGCCGAAAACTCAAGCACCCTAACTCCCCCTCTTTTATAATCTTTGGAGGGATTTCTAAGCCTCTTTAAAGAGTTTATGAAAGATTTTGTTTTGGATCTGTCAAACATTCTCTTTAATTCATTCAGCTCTTTGGCTTCAACCTCCAATCTATCTACTTCGGGAGCGTGAACCCGATAATATTTTTTGGCCCTAAAATCCAAAACATAACTTACAGCCACAAATAAAACGGCCGCCAAAAGCAAAAGATATACGCTGTTTTTCGTCATACTCTAATCTCTAAATTCAAAATATCTCCCTGCATGCTCTCTTTCATAATTTTATATTTTTTGGAAATATATCTTTTGATTTTCTCTTTTCTACTCGAAGAAGAGAGCTTTATCGAAAGGGACGCTTCTTTGTCGGTAACGGATATAGACTTTAAAAACTCATTTTTCTCTATTCTTAGTTCCGATATGAAATCTATAAAATCTCTTATCTTTTTTTGTTTTTTATAAGTACTTAAAAGAGAAGTTTTTATGCTGTTTAATTGTATAGATGTTCTTGGCAGATGATATTTAACGATAATGCTCTCTTTTTTACTCTCCATCTCTTTTATCGCTTTTTTATAAACGGCATACTCTATCAAAAAAGAAGCACTCAAAATCACAAAAGGAATAGCATATAAAATAAGAGTCTTTGTGTCTAAAAGATCTTTTTGAGAAACTCTTATTTTATATTTGGATAATTTTACGTCTTTCAACAAGTCCTCTATAGAGATGCCGCCCTCTGCACAGATTCTTGGAATGAATACCGCAATATCCTCTATCCAAACAAGAGAGCTTTTATCATCCACGTTTACGCATTCATCTCTCTTTTCAAATTCGGTTTGAGCAAATCTAATCTCTTCCACATCATCCAAATCTTCTACAACTTCTAAAAGATCTTCTAAAATCTTCTCTTTATCATAAGCTATTAAAACAAACTCCTCTCCATCTTTATAAACGAGATACGAATAGTCTCCATCGGGCAAAAATCCGTCAAAAACGGAAGGAGCGAGTTTTTTGGCTTCATACACCCGTTTTACGGGAAGAGACTCTTTTTTGATCCAATAAAATTCGGGAGAGAGGATAAGTGAAAATTTGCCTCTTTTGTCTATTTTGCTATGTTTGGTTACGAAATATATCTCTTTTTCTTTCTCAAATCTACTAAAAATATCTCTCAATATTGCTAACCTTATGCGTTTTTATATCATAATCAAACTCTACTTTTTGCTCCTTTTCACCGAACAAAAAAGAGACTCTGCAAGTTACTGGATAATCGACTCCCTTTTTAAAAGGAGAGTAGTTAAAAGCCGAAATTCCCATCTTTTTAATATCCTGACAAGTTATATTCATTCTTTCGCCAAACAAAACTTCAACCAACTCCATAGGCATTCTATCACAATCCAATATATATTTTTTATCCCTCGGCCCGAAAAATATCAGCCTATCCCACGGGATATTTTTCACGCTTTTATCTCCCGTCAAGGAGACGTAATAATCGAGTATTTTATCCAAATGTTTCTTATTTTCTATTTTACCGTTTCTAAAGTCAAAATCTTTCAATACGATCTCAGTCTGCGCTCCTCTTTCGCTCTCATCATTATCGATCGTATCCAAAAAAAGCCTATAAAGCAGATCGCCGTCCGCAACGTCATATCTTAGAAAAAGCCTCTCCAAAAAAGCTTTTATAATAAAATCCGGCTTATGTTTATAATAGAGATTGTTTATATTTATCCTATTTACTTTCGGTTCTATCTCTATAGAGACGTACAGATTCGATTTCGAATCGGAAAAGGGGGGATATACACCCAAAAAGTTATCCAGATCCTCCGAGGATTTTATATCCTTTACTTTTTTATTCAATATCGCTACAATATCCGAAAAAAGAACGTTAAAACGGTTTCTATCCTCCAGATTTTGGACGTTTGAGAATGACCGCTCGAATATTGATACGGATACCAAAATAAGAGCGCTCATAAGAGTGATAAAACCGATCGTTATAAGCAAAATTATAGCTTTTTTTTTCATAATAATTTTCAAAGTTAATTTTTTATAAAATTTTGCGGTAATTGTATATTAAAGCAACTTAAATTATACTATAAGACGGTAAACGAACGATATATGAAAATATAAAAATAGTTATTAGGAGTATTTATGAGAAAAGGTTTTTCACTTATAGAGATAATGATCGTTATCATTATTCTGGGATTGCTCGCTTCTTTGGTTATGCCAAATTTGATAGGCCAAAGCGAAGAAGCCAAGAAAAAGCTTGTTTGTATCCAAATGCAGAGTATAGCGGACGCACTCAAGACTTTCAAACTTCAAAACGGAACATACCCTACCACCGAAGAGGGACTTGAAGCTCTTATCAAAAATCCTGATCCTGATAAATATAAAAGCTTTCCGGCAAACGGCTTTTTGGACACGAAAAGCGCTCCTTTAGATCCGTGGAAACATCCTTATATTTATGTAAATAACGGAGGAGAGTTCGATCTAATTTCACTTGGAGCCGACGGTAAAGAAGGGGGCGATGGAGAAAACGCAGATATAAGTTATATGAAAAATTGCAAAAGATAAAAAATTAAAAGCGGGCAAAAAAGCCCGCCTCTTTTATTTATGCTCTCCGGCCTCTTTAACGGCCTCTTTAGCTTTCTCTACCGTTTTGTTAGCATCATCAGCTTTTTGCTCCATTTCTGCTTTTGCTTTATGAACCGCTTCAGCTGCCGCCTCGCTCGCCATAGCGCTGAAAGCTACAAAAGATATAGCGGCGATAACACTCAATAATTTTTTCATATTCATCTCCTTTTTTGATTTTTTGAAACAGGCTGGGAAACGGTATCCCAACCGGATTCGAAATAATTTTATTTTAAAAAAATTAAATAAAAATTAAATGACTTTTACTAAAAAGGTTATTTTTATTGACAAAATTTACATCATCTGTTTAAAAAGTTTTAAATATATTAAAATTTTCTTTATAGTGGGAGCAGAGTTTAAATATAATATTGTACTCTATTTTACAAAAACAAAAATTATATTTTATTTTACGTCTATTTAGAAAAAATTTACCGAAAGCTTTCTATATGGTCGGTTTGAGAAAAATATTTTAAAAACCTAAAAAGTATCGTTATGTTATAATTAAATGAGATTCTTTAAAAGGATATATATTATTAACAAAAAGGCTTTCACTTTTTTAGAGCTTATCATAGTAATAATCATAATAGGATTAGTCTATTCGATAGCTATATCCAATCTCAAAAATTCTCAAAAAACACAAAAAATAAATTTAGAAGATTTGAGAGAAAGTTTATTGAAATATCAAAAAAACTCTCAAAAATTGCAATACACTATCTACGGCAAAGAGTGCGAGAATTCAAGACTGATCATAAACGGCTCTCAAGATAGCAACCAAAGTCTGATTTTGGATAAAGATAAGGATATGGAGGTTTTCAAAACGGATAGATACGGAGAGCTCCGAAAAATAGAGTATCCAAACGAAATAATAGATAAAAAAGAGCAAAAAGTTTGTCTAAAATATACTCTCTACCCAAATTCGTCGGGATCGTCTTATATAGTATTTTATAAAAATCGCTACTATGTATTTCATCCCTATTTCGAAAAAACAAAAATATTTGATGAAAAAGAGGAAGCTTTAAAAAACTTCCTTCATAACGAACTCTATCCGAAAGGATCCGATGATTACCAAAAAGAGTAAAAAAGCCTTCACTTTGATAGAAGTTTTGATAGCGGTTACGCTGCTTGCAATAGCGGGAGCGGCACTTATGCAGGTATCGATAAACAATAAAAATAATTTCGAGCTAACAGCAAATAGAGTTCTTTTTGACGAAGAGGTCTCCATTCCTCTAACGCATAGAGACAAAAAATACCATAAAACTACAAAAGATCTATATACCTATCTATCGGCGGAATATAATTTGACAAACGACGAGATTATCAAATTCTTAAAAAGCAAAAAATTCTCTTATGAGCAGAAAAACTTTTCGGTTATAAAACCTTTTGAAGATGAAAACGAGAGCGAAATATCTCTAAATCCGAATCAAGATCAAACAAACATCCCCTCTCTAACGATAAACATAGATAAAATAACCATATTCGACAAAGAAAACTCCTTTACAGCCTATACGATGAGATTGCAATGAAAAAAGCTTTTACGTTAGTCGAGGTAATAATATCGGTCATACTGCTTGGACTGATCGTAACGTTTATCTATAAAAGTCTAACAAATATGCAGATTTCAAACGAAATATTTTCAAACAAATCAGATGAAATAAGCCAAAACGAAAAAATAATCAAACTGCTTTATGAGGATATTTTGGAAGCGGACGAGATAAGAATTACCGGAGGCAAAAAGTATAAAGCGGTCGAACTTACTACAAACAGCTCGATTTTCAATATCATAAAACCGAAAGTAAGATGGTTTGTTTCAAAATATAAAAACACTTTAGTTAGAGCCGAATCGGCTAAACCCAATCCCTTATCGTATGAAGATAGATTTCTATCTCATATTTCACAAGTAAAAAGAGATTGCGAAACTTTCGTAATTTTACGATCCAATAAAAAAGATAAATTTCTAATATATATCAAATTCAAAAACGAGCAACCTATTGTTTACGAGTTTTTTAAACCCCAATAATTAAGATTTTTTCAAATACTTTCTAAAAACATCCACCAAATCTTTTAGCAGCGAGCTTTTTGTCTCCTCTTTATCGGATTTCGGTTCGGGCGTTACTATTATTTCGGCTTTCAACTCCTCTTTTTTCTCTGACACGGGAGGCTTAGGAGCGGTTTTATCCTCCATTTTCAAAGCAAACAGAGACTCTTTGCATTCACTTAATTTATCTTCCGATTTTTTTAGTTTGTTTTCTAGCTTCTCGTTCTCTTCCTCAAGAACCCTAAGTTTATCTTTTAGCTCCTCGATCTCTTTTTGGTACTCTTCAAGTCTCTTATTGTCCTCTTCCACCTGATTTTGGGCTTGCTGATACTCTTTGATAGCCTCCTTCAAAACCTCTATTTCATGATTTTTGGTATCTATCTGCTCTCCGAGTCTTCGTATCTCATCTTTCATATCTTTTATAAGATTGCTTTGATCTCTTGTCTTTTGAATCTCTATTTCGAGAGCTTTCTCTCTCTTTTGACATTTGACAAGATCGGCTTTCAATCTATACCACTCGTCATCCTTATCTTTCAAATCTTGCTTCAAACTCTCTATATATAGATTTTCCTTCTCTTTTTCTAAAGCTTTTTTCAAAAACCATCCGATCAAAAAACCGAGAGCCAAAGCAAGCAACAGACACACAACTATTTGAGATACGATATAAAGCATCTTATTTCCCTCTTTTTATGTGGATTTCCACTCTTCTATTTCTCTTATCGTTTTTATCATAAATGAAATTACTCTCACCATAACCGACAGCGGTGATAATATTTTTATCTATTCCCTCTCTTATCAAAAATCTTCTAACACTTTTTGCTCTTTTTAAACTCAAATCCTTATTGAAATACTGATTTCCTTTAGCGTCGGTATAGCCGGCCACTTCTATCTCTATATCTTTGAGTTTTTTTAGTTCTTTTGCTATATCTTTCAATATTTTTTTGCTTTTTCTTGTCAAAACGGCACTTGAGAATCTAAACTCTATAGGTGTACTTAAAAGCTTCTCATTTATCTGCTTTTCAACCTCTTTAAAATTACTCTTTACGCTTATATTGTTATCGTTTATATTGTTGTCGTTAGTTTGATTCTCTTCTTTATTCTCTTTAGCCTCTTTCGAAAACTCATCACTTACTATCGATCTTATCTGCTTGGTAATATTATCTTCACTTTTGGTTTCATTTATTTCCGTCTCATTATCCTCATCTAAATCTTTAAGCGCTATAGGCATAGGTTTTTTGCTCTCATTAGTATCAGCACTTTTTTCCTCAAAAGAGACAGTCTCATTCCTATCCATCAAGTGAGGCAAATGATAACGGACACAAAAATAATTTAGTAAAATAGCGGCTAAAATACCCAAGAATATTACCGTTTTGCTATTCACGCAAACTCCACTTTATCTATTTATTTAATTGTAACATATTTTCTATATCATTATCTCTCT
>JAADDG010000137.1 GCA_013154075.1 Campylobacterota bacterium
TGAATTCGGCCGTTTTTACGGATGGGACGTTTGTCTATGTGCCTAAAGGAGTTAGATGTCCTTTGGAGCTTTCTACATATTTTAGAATCAACGCTCAAAATACGGGACAGTTTGAGAGAACTTTGATAGTAGCGGACGAGGGAAGCTATGTAAGCTACAACGAAGGATGTTCCGCTCCTACGAGAGACGAAAATCAGTTGCATGCGGCCGTTGTGGAGCTTGTGGCACTGAAGGACGCTCATATCAAATACTCCACGATTCAAAACTGGTATCCGGGAGATGAAAACGGAGTAGGGGGAATTTATAATTTCGTTACCAAAAGAGGACTTTGCAAAGGAGATAACTCCAAGATATCTTGGACTCAGGTGGAGACCGGTTCGGCTATCACTTGGAAATATCCAAGCTGCGTTTTAAAGGGTGATAATTCGGTAGGAGAGTTTTATTCCGTAGCCATTACCACCAAAGCACAACAGGCCGATACAGGAACGAAGATGATCCATATAGGCAAAAATACCTCTTCCACGATCATTTCAAAAGGTATTTCGGCTATGAAGGGGCAAAACAGCTATAGAGGTCTTGTCAAGATTCAATCAAGTGCGGAGGGTGCGAGAAACTATAGCGAGTGCGATTCTTTGCTGATAGGAGATAAGTGCGGCGCTCATACTTTCCCTTATCTTGAGAGCAAAAACGCCTCCGCTCAGATAGAGCATGAAGCCACTACCTCCAAAATAAGCGACGAGCAGCTTTTTTATCTAAGACAAAGAGGTATAAGCGAAGAGGATGCAGTAAGTATGATAGTACACGGATTTTGTAAAGAGGTTTTGGGGCATTTGCCTATGGAGTTTGCGGCTGAAGCGAAAGATCTACTTAATTTAACATTGGAAGGAAGTGTAGGATGATGATGGAGATTAAAAATCTAAGAAGTAAAATAGGTGACAAAGAGATTCTAAAAGGATTGAATCTAAATCTTGAAAAAGGCAAAGTCCATGCGATAATGGGACCAAACGGGGCCGGTAAATCGACTCTGTCAAAAACGATAGTGGGTCACTACGAGGTGGAGGTAACAGAGGGGGATATTCTCTATAAAGGCGAGAGTATTGTGGATATGGAGCCGGAAGATAGAGCTCTTAGAGGTATTTTTATGAGTTTTCAAAATCCGGTGGAGGTTCCCGGTGTAACTAACGCTTATTTTCTAAGAACGGCGGTGAATGCAAAAAGAGAGTTTGAGGGCAAAGAGCCTCTAAATCCGGCCGAGTTTTTGAAAAAAGCCAGAGAGTATGCGAACTTCTTGGGAATGAAGCCGGAGATGCTAAATAGAAGTCTGAATGTCGGCTTTTCGGGAGGAGAGAAAAAGAGAAACGAGATTTTGCAGATGCTTATGCTTGAGCCTGATCTTATAATATTGGACGAGATAGATTCGGGGCTTGATATAGACGCTTTAAAGGCTGTAAGTGAAGGAATCAACAAAATTAAATCCGAAGATAGAACGTTTTTGATAATCACACACTATAGCAGAATTTTAGATTATGTAAATCCCGACTATATTCACGTTTTGCAGGATGGAAAGATAGTAAAAACGGGAGATTACTCTTTGGTTAAAGTTTTAGAGCAAGAGGGATATAAGGCTATCGAGGAAGAGAGATGAGCGAATTGATTCTTTCTAAAACGGATTTGGAGGGGCTTTTTGCGTTTTGCGAAAATGATGCTTTGAAAGCCAAAGCGGCTCTTAGGCTCTCTAAACTGAAACTTCCCGGTAAAAAGACGGAGCATTACAGATATTTTTCGATAGATAGGATTTTGTCAAAGAGCTACACTCTTTTTAAACCCTATATAGCCGAGATAAAAGAGAGCGAAGATGTGGTGATAGAAAACGGAGTTTTGCTCTCTAAGCCGAAAAATTTGGAAATCTCTTTGTGTGATTCTGATTTTGTGGATGATGAGCATTTCGATAATGTATATTATGTAAATCATCTGCTTTCTAAGAAAGCTATAAAGCTGGATATAAAAGAGAGTATGTCTCTAAAGATCAGACACATTTTCAATAAAGAGAACTCTTTGATCCCTTATAGAATTTTTATAAACGTAGATAGCGGAGTGGAGTTTGAACTTTATGAGGTTTTTGAGGGAGAGGAGGCTAAAGAGTCTCTTGTTTTTTACGGACTTGATGTAAATGTGGGAGAGAGAGATAGATTCGATTGGATTAGGGTTCAAGATATAGAAACTCCTTCTTATTCGATGATAGCTTCTCATAGAGTTTTTGTAAAAGATGGCGGAAAATTCGATATAAAGAGTTTCGATATCGGAGAAGGGCATATCGCTCACAATTTGAAAGCCGATTTGATGAGGGGCTCAAATGCAAATGCGAAACATCTAATCTATACCGATAAAAACGCCATCAGAGCCAATATCACTCAGCTTGTGCACAAAGAAGTGGAAGTGGAAGTTTCTCAAGATGCAAGGCATGTTTTGAAAGATAACTCCACGGCTATTTTCGATGCTATAGTGAAAATAGAAAAAGATGCCAAAAAAGCTATCGCCCACCAAAACAACAGATCTATTTTGCTAAATGATAAAGCCTATATGGTTTCGAAACCTCAGCTTGAGATTTATACCGACGAGCTTGAGGCAAGTCACGGCTCTACTACGGGAACGATCGAAGAAGAGGAGATCTTTTATATGAGATCGAGAGGAATAGATAGAAAAAAGGCCAGAAAGATGATAATTTTCGGCTTTATGAAAGAGCTTATAGATAGTGTGGAAGATGAGAGAATAAAAGAGGATATTTTGGAGAGATTCGAGAGAATTTACGAGAGGGATGACATATGACGATGCAAGAGCAGCTTGAGGCTTATAAAGAGGATTTCGAGCTTTTGGGAGATAAGGACGCTATCGTAGAGTATATTTTGGATATGGGCAGACAAAACGATATGACGCTAAGTCCTGAAGAGAAAAACGACAAGACTCTTATTAAGGGCTGCTCCTCTCCCGCTTGGATGGTTGAAGAGTGCAAAGACGGGAAGGTGCATTTTAGAGTGGAGGGAAGCTCCTCTTTGGCAAAAGGAATGATCCCGCTTTTACTGAAGATTTTTAATGATAGAACGCCAGATGAGATTTTGTCTTTCGATCCTAATGAACTTTATTCTCTTGGATTCGATAAGATTCTATCGCCTACGAGACTTCAAAGTATGGAAGCTTTTTTGAAAAGAATTTATGATTTTGCGAAAAAATGTAAGGAGAACGGTTGATGGATTTGGAAAAAATAAAAGAGCAGCTTATAGAGAGGCTTAAACATATTTATGATCCGGAGATCCCTGTAAATATTTACGATTTGGGACTGATTTACAACATTGATTGCAAAGAGGGCAAAGAGGGAGCTATCTGCGATATCGATATGACGCTTACGTCAGCTTTCTGTCCCGCCGCCGAATCCATCGTGGAGCTTGTGAAAAATCTAAAAAACGTCATAGACGGAATAGAAGAGATAAATGTAAATCTCGTTTTCGACCCGCCTTGGGATCAAAGTAAAATGAGCGACGAGGCTAAACTGCAGCTTGGTATATTGTAAACTTTAAAAGGCGGATCTTTCCGCTTTTTATTCATAATGTGTCCACATTCTGATAATTTTTACCGTTTTTATATCATCTAAGATTTCATATATCAATCTATGTTGGATGTTTATTCGTCTTGAGTAAGCTCTGTTTAGATCACCTACCAATTTTTCATATCTTGGAGGTGTTTGATAAGGATCGTTTTCCAAAATTTTCAATAGCTTTTTTACTTGTTCTTTTAGATTGGAATTGGCTATCTTTTTACTATCTTTTATTGCTTGCTTTGTATATACCAGTTTCCATTTTACCATGGTAATTCTGTTTCACACTCTTCAACGGGAGTATTTAACCCTTCTATAATGGATTCTTTCATATTCGGTATGGAAGTTAAATAAAGAGTTTCTTGTATGGCATTCCAATCATCCAATGATAGTAAGACCGCATCGTTTTTTTTACCTTTGATAATAATAGGATAGTGTTCTTTATTTATTTCTTCCACTATCTTAAAGATATTAGCTCTTGCTTGTGAAATAGGTATAATTTTAGTAGTCATTATAAAATCCTTTTTGTTTCAATTGTACAATAAAATGTACAACTTGTCAAATTATATAATCTTTGTAATATCGTATACGAATATATTTATACCGGCAAATACCAATAATTTCGTACCGTCTTTTGTGATAATTATATTTTTGATCGGATTATTTGCATTCGGTTTGATTATTGATGTATAGAAGTTTCCAAAATAGTCTTTGGGGTTGTAAAGTTTATCCGTTTGGTTTTCTTTTGATGGCAAAAGTGTTTTGAGGCGTTTGAATCCTATGGCGTTTTTGTTGGCTATAAAGATTATATATTTGCCGTTTGGAGTGAATTTTATGTTTTCTATTCTTTTATAAAAGTTGTGCCATTTTGTTTGGTAATTAAACACATTGATTTTATGTTCGTTTTTATAAAGTATAAGATAGTGAGAGAGCGCTTTTAATAGTGTTAGATTTTCAAAAAATGTAATATCGCTCAATACATACATATCTGTTTTTATTTTTTTAATTTTGAAACTATGTATATCTATCTTCAAGAAATAATCTTTTAGCGATCCTAAAAGAAGATATAGATTATCTTTATAAAGTTTTAGATCTCTAATGGTCGTATTTATGGGTATTGTTGCTATTTCGCGGGGTTTTTTGGGATTTTTGATATCGATAACGGCTAATGAGGTTCTTTTTGCATTTTTATCGTATTTTGTGATAAAGAGTTTATTTAAATCTTTTGATATAGCCATCTCTCCGTAGTAATTTTTTGAGGATATTTTTCCTAATATGGAGGGTTTTGATCTGTTTGAAATATCGTAGATCGATATATAATCGTTATCTTTTGTATAAAGATATTTTTTGTCTAAAGAGAGTGCGAAATCGGTGATTTGGTTTAGTGTGATTTTTGATAATACTTTCGATTTTTTCAAGTTTTTTATATCGGTTATGTAGAGTTCTTGATAGTTGGAGATATAAAAAAGTGTATGAGTATCTTGTAAAAGCGATATTTTGGATACTCTTTTGCCGGGTAGAGTTACTTTTGCTAAAAGAGGTATGATGCCATTTTTATCAAGATATAAGATATTGTTTTTTTGATTTATACCGTGTGTTTTTACGATCGTAACTTTTTTACCATCTTTTGATCTGTAATGTAGAATTTTTTGGTTTGTAAAATTTAAATTTCTGTTTTTTATTCGGATTTTGCCTTTTTCTATATCTATTTTAGGGCCTTTTTGTATGGCGGTGGTGTGGATAATGCCGTTTTTATCTTTATAAACAGTTGGTTTGATAGGAGAGTTTTTTAGTTTTTTTTTATCGGATTTGGGTTTGATTCTTGCGGTATTATTGGGGAATTGATATTGATTATTTGACTGCCTATTTGAGCGTTTGTGTTGTCTATTTGGATATAGTTTTTATCTTTTGTAGAAATAGAGGGTTTAGTATCGTTACTCTCTTTATCTTGTTTTAAAATTAAGGCTGTGGATATTAATAGAATTAAAGCAAGTAGGATTAAAAATATGGTCTTTTTTTCTATTTTTTTATCTTCTTTTATATATCCGGCTCCGCAATGAGCACAGATAATTTGACCGTTTTCGATTTTGTAGGATCTTGAGCCGCATCCTTTGCATTCGAAATACATCTTCTCTCCCTGCGATTTATTCTACATAAATCGACATATGGAAGAGATATTAAACTTATGATTTTATTTCTTTAGCAGCACTCCGCACTCTATATGCTCGGTGTAGGGAAATTGATCGAAAATTGCAAATCTTTCTATTTTGAAGTGTTTATGTAAGTCTAAAAGATCTCTTTTTAGCGTTTGCGGGTTGCAAGAGATGTAGATTATGTTGTTGAATTTTTTTATGAAATCTCTTGTTTTATCGTCAAGTCCCGCTCTTGGAGGATCTATAAAGACGGTGGAAAAATCGTAGGAGTTTAGATCTATATCTTTCAATCTTCTAAACTCTCTCTCTCCCTCCAAAGCTCTCGATAGCTCTTCGCTACTTAATCTAACGAAAGATATGTTGTGGGCTTTATTTAGCTCTTTGTTGAAAATTGCCGATTTGATGGAGGTTTTCGAAATCTCGGTGGCCAAAACTTTATCGAAATTTTCGCTAAGGGGGATGGTGAAGTTTCCGTGTCCGCAATAAAGTTCCAAAAGATCCCCTTTTAAATCTCTCGAATGCTCTTTGGCCCACGATATCATTTGAGTGTTGATGTAGGAGTTTGGTTGAGTAAAGGAGTTTTCAAGGTATCTGTATTTGTATTTTTTATCTCCTATCTTTAACTCTTCCTCTACATAATCTTTATCTATTACGATTTTTACTTTTCTGCTTCTGCCTACTATTTTCATATCGAGTTTTTCGGAGAGTCTTTTTGCTTCATCCTCCCACTCTTTGCCTATTTTTTTGTGATAGATTAGAGTAGTTAGGAGATCTTTTTTGCTTGTGGAGAGAAATTCTACGCTAAATAGCCTCTCTTTTAGGATAGGATTTTTCTCTATCTCAATTTTTAGAGCTTTCATGGCTCCGTCTATCATGGGATTTACTATTTTGCACTCTTTTATAGAAAGCAGTTTTTTCGATCCCGTGATCTCGTACATCGCATAGGATATCGAGTTTTTGGAATGGATGATTCTAAATTCGGCTCTATCTCTAAAAGAGCTCTCTTTTGAGGCAAACAGATCGAAATCGTTTATAAACTCTTTGAAACTCTCTTTGATTCTCTCGCTTTTTAATTCCAGCTGCTCTTTGTAAGTGAGGTTGTGAAGCGTGCAGCTGCCGCATTTTGAAAAATATATACATCTCATTTAAAACTCTCCACAAGATTTCCTACAAGCAGATTCCATCCGTCTACCAGGACGAAAAGTAGCAGTTTGAAAGGCAGACTTATCATAACTGGAGGAAGCATCATCATACCCATACTCATCAAAACCGAGCTTACCACCATATCCACTATAAGAAAGGGCAGATATATCAAAAATCCTATCTCAAAAGCCGTTTTAAGCTCGCTTATCATAAATGCCGGTATGGCTATGGTAAGAGGAACGTCTTTGATATTTTTGGGATTTGGAAGTTTTCTTATTCTAAAAAAGAGGGCAAGATCCTTCTCTCTTGTATTTCTTATCATAAACTTTTTAAAAGGCTCCACACCTATCTCGAAAGCCTTCTCATAGCCTATCTTTTTGTTCATATAGGGAACTATCGCTTCGTCATAAGCCTTTTTGGCTACAGGCTCCATAATAAAAAACGTTAAAACCAAAGCCAGGGATACAAGAAGTTGGGAAGGAGGCATCTGCTGTGTGCCAAGAGCGCTTCTTAAAAAGGAAAAGACTACTATTAGTCTTAGAAAGCTTGTCATCACCAAAACAAGAGATGGAGCCAAAACCAGCAGGGTTAAAACGATGATGAGATTTAGGCTCGTTACCAGATCTTTGGGTTCGTTCGGTGCCGAGAGAGATAGATTTACGGTAGGGATAGTGACCGTATCGGCTGCAAAAAGGGATAGGGATAAAGATATTAAAATAGTTGTTATGAAAAGATATTTTTTTATCTTACGCCTCCCTTTGGAAAAATATTTTAGACTATAACAAATATCTACTCAAAGATAGATTAATTTTCCAAAGGAAGAGACAAAATCAAAAGTGCATCGAAAACGTAGCAAGCATTGCGCTTATTAAAAGTCCTATTCCGAAAGCGCCGTAAGCTCTTCTTAGCCATTTATATTTTACATTTATCTCCGCTCCGATTATGTAGAGATGTTTTATGATGTTGTCGTTTATCTCTTTTTGATTTTTTATAACTTCGTTCATCTCTTTTAAATAATCTTTGGGGCTTTTAGAGATCATATCCTGAAAATAGAGAACCGAGCTGTATTCGGGAAAATCGCTTCTGTTTTTGAAAAGGTGCTCTTTGAATCTCGGTCTAATGGCCAAAATACCAAGCAGTATGGAGATGAGGCTGGTTATGATGATGGCGTTGAAGGGATATATCATCTTTTCATCATTTAGCATAAATCCGGAAGCCGTCATGATAACCGTCAAAATAAAGCCGTTTACGGATATTAGAATGCTTGCTTTCGTATCGGCTAAAGAGGTTAGCTCAAGGTTTGATTTTAGGGCGTTTCTAAAGAGAGTGTCTACGGTTTTTAGCTTCTTTTCTTCTTTCTTTTTTTTCTTTTTTTTGTCGTTTTTATCAAAGCTTTTAGATTCTTCGACGCTTTTTAGATATTCTAAAAAATTTATTTGACCGTTGTTTTCATTATTTAAAATCGGCTTAGTCATTTTGTCTCTCTTTTCGATAATTTTTATTGTTTCTTATAATATCGTCAGAAAAAATATCTAACTTGAACTTTTAATATTTGTAATTTTATCAATTTAACCTTAAATAAATATTTTATATGATTTAAATTATTCTTACATAAAAAAGAGTTTTTATTACGATTTCGTTCAATTTTCATTCTAAAAAAGGTAAAATTAGAGAAATTCAAATAGAAGGAGAAGCGATGGTAGAGTTTTTGAAGAAAGTTACAGATTGGGTTTTGCAAAAAGAGGAAGAGGCTGCGAACAATTGTAAAATAGACGTAGAAGACGTTCAAAAGCAAATAGACGTAGTTACCGAAAAGAGAGATAAACTTCAAAAAGAGTGTGAAGAGAATTTGGCCGAATTAAATAGAATCTTAAAGAGATTGGAGATCATAAAAGCCAAAGGCGAATCTTGCGATACGGACGATAACGGTTAAATTCGAAAAGAGTAAAAACGATGAGCGCCCGAAGGCTGTTTGCTTATACTATCTCTTTTATGCTTCTTATTTTGGCATGGAGAATCGCTCCTATAATAGAGGTGATGATAAGCGCCAAGCCAAAACCGATTACTCCCAGAGGGGAACTTGCCGCTATAGAGAAGACCAATATCTCTATTTTCGAGCATAGCAAAGATAGCGTGGTTTATATTTCCACTCTTCAAACGGTAGTGGATCCTTGGAGCAGAAGCGTTTGGGATGTGCCAAGGGGTACCGGAAGCGGTTTTGTGTGGGATAAGTTCGGTCATATCGTTACTAATTTTCACGTGATTGAGGGAGCAAGCAGTGCGAGAGTGAGACTTAGCAACGGAGTGGACTATCCCGCCACTCTTGTAGGAGCCGATCCTTCTCATGATCTGGCCGTTTTGAAGATAGATCCGGTTTTAAACGTAATGAAGCCCGTTATTATAGGAGACAGCAAGAGTTTGAAAGTAGGGCAGATTGTTTATGCGATAGGTAATCCTTTCGGGCTTGACTGGACTATGACGATGGGAATCATTTCCGCTTTGGATAGGGTGATAGATGAGGAGAGCGGAGCGAAGATAAAACACGCCATTCAAACGGATGCCGCTATCAATCCGGGAAATTCAGGAGGACCCCTTTTGGATAGTGCGGGCAGAGTGATAGGCGTAAATACCGCTATCTACAGCCCTTCTGGAGCGAGTGCCGGAATAGGTTTCGCGATACCCATCGATCTTGTAAATAGGGTGGTTTCCCGTCTTATAGCTTACGGCCGTTACGTAAAGCCCTCTTTGGGAATAGAGAGTGACGATAGAGTAAATGCCATGCTAAAAAGAAGGTACGGTATAGAGGGTGTGGCGGTATTGAGTGTGAGAGTGGGAAGCGGAGCTTATAAAGCCGGACTTGTGCCCGCTAAATTCTATCCTGACGGAACTTTTGAGTTTGGAGATATTATTTTGAAGGTAAACGGTAAAAGGGTAAAAAGTCTTGAAGAGCTCGATGAGGTTTTGGATAATTTTTCCATAGGAGATAGGGTTGTTTTGGAAGTTTTAAGAGGGGATAAAACTATTGAGCTTCCTGTAATTTTGGCAAGGGGAGGTTGATTTTGTTATAGATTCTTCCGATATTGCATTAGCGACAATATCGGAGGTTTTCTATGCTCGGTACCATTCTTTCGATTCTTATATCTTTAGTTATAGGAATAATTCTATTCGTAAAATCCGACTCTTTCAAAGATATCTTTGCGAAATTCGGTATTAAAGACGCTTCTTTAGTCTCGAATCTTACAAAAGCTATCGGAGTTTTAATCATACTTCTAAGTATTCTAAGCACCTCTTTTACTTATATAGATAGGGGATATACGGGACATCTGGTAAAAAAGTTTTTGGGTAAAAGCTTGAGAGATGGCAAAATTATAGCCACCAAAGGGGAGCTTGGAAGACAGGCTGAAATACTTCCTGAAGGTCTTCACTTCAAACCCTTTTTAAACATAATCTATAAAGTCGAAAAAGTTAGAAATATAGTTATTCCCCCAAACAGTATAGGAATATTGACGGCGAGAGACGGAGAGCCTCTTGATGATATCGTGAGTAAAGATTGGGTGGAGATAGTGGCTAAAAAAGATCCTTTGAAAGTTTCTCGAAAAGAGAGAGACGAGATTTTCAAAAAGATGCTAAACGCTAAATATTTTATAGAGCATGGAGGCAAAAAAGGTCCTCAACTAAACGTTTTGAAACCCGGAGAGTATAGATTAAATCAATATCTTTTTAGCGTCAGAATCAAAAGGGCTATAAATATTCCTGCCGGATTTGTGGGAGTGGTGACAAGCAAAACGGGAGATAACTATCAAGGGGTCAAACTCTCCACCGCAGGAGACTCTTTGGCCACTCCGGTGGTTCCGAAAGGATATAAGGGAGTTTGGAGTGAAGTTTTGCTTCCGGGAACTTACTATGAATATGCCAACGATATAGCTTATAAAATTACTCCTTTCGATACGAGAGTAAAAACTTGGGCTTATAAAGGCGGATTTAGTGACAAAGAGATAGAGGTGTTTTTGACTCCGGACGGGAAAGTGGCTCAGAAGATGAAAAGCAGAAACATTCCCGTTCCAAAAGGTGTCGCCGATAAGGCGATAGATATAAAGAGCAAAGACGGCTGGGTCGTGTATGTGGAGGCGAGACTCCAAGTACAGGGAGAGCCCAAATACGCTCCAAAAATCGTAGCGAGTGTCGGAAGTTTAGAGGATATGGAGGATAAGGTCATAACTCCTATCTTTAGGAGCGTTCTTAGAAATATAGGAGAGAATAAGGATGCGGTGGAGTTTCTAAATCATAGAAGCGCCATAGAGAGCGAGGCTAACAGGATACTAAAAGAGGAGGCTTTGAAGGCGGGAGTTACGATCAAGGATCTTAGAATCTCTCATATCAACATTCCGCCTGCATTGCTTGTTCCCAAAAAGAGAAAGCAGCTTGCCGAGCAGATGATAACTACCTATCAAGAGGAGCAAAAAGCCTACGAAGAGCAGATAAAAGCCAACAAAACAAAAGCCGAAGCCGAACAGCAGGCCAAACTTGTAGAAGCTCAAATCGCAAAGGAGAGAGCAAAAGAGCTAAAAGAGCAAAAGAGACTTTTGGGAGAGGGTGAAAAGCTCTATCTTGAAGCCGTGGCCAAAGGGCAAAAAGCTCAAGCGGACGTTTTGGGCAAAGATAAAACTTATGAGCTTCAGATGTGGGATAGGACTCTTGCGTTTTTGAAAGATCATCCCGATGTTATAAAAAACGTGCCTTTAGTCTATATCAATAAAGCTTCTGGAAACAATGGAAGCGGTTTTGAAGAGGGGGCGGCCATTTTTGCTTTGGAGCAGATAAAAAAGGCTCAGAAGAATTTGAGTAAATAGATATTTGTGGTGTTATCTTAATAAAATAATCTATATAGAGTTACCTAAGCCCTTTCTTTTAAGAAATATGGATTTAGAGGAAATGATCGATAAAAGAGAGGGCGAAATTTGGGGTTTTTTTATATCGAAAAAAGATTGCGAAAATTTTCTATGATCTCTCTTTGTTACAAAAATCTATTTTTTCTTTTTTTATTTTTGAAAAGTGTAGAGTATCACTTGACACTCTCTAAAAAACTTAGCTACAATGTCAAAAAGAGCTAAAAAGGTTAAAAGATGTCTTTGAAAATGA
>JAADDG010000067.1 GCA_013154075.1 Campylobacterota bacterium
TAATTAAAAGCCAAAAAGAAACTAATTTTCAAGCGAGCAACTTTAGTTAAATAGTTTAACTAAATTTTATTTTTTTGGCCATTTTTCTTTATTTTTTAATCAAAAATCGTTTTATTAGCTTTTTTATGAATTTTAGTTCAATAAATCAACTATTTTTAAATTTTTTAAGTATATTTTAATAATGTTTGAAATATAATCTTAATATATATCCTTAAGGAGGTATGTCATGGGTAACAAAGGTTGGTACAATTGCGAGACAAACTGCGGACATGCAAAAGAGCTACAAATCGAATATCACGAAAATCCTCTTTTCTTGGAGATTTGCTGTAAAGCCGGAAAATGCATAGACGTATGCGAAGGTTCGTCAAACGGTATGGGGCTTGAGAGAGCTCATCCATGTTTCAAAATCAAATGGGGAGACGGTCCTGAAGACAGACTCGAAACCGACGACGTAGAGATCATGTGTCTTGTGGCTAAAAACTGCTTTAGCGATATAGCCTTTGAAGATATTGAGATCAAAGATATCATAATAAGCAGCACAAACGTCGTAAATAACGGATCTATTTTGATAAAACCCTGCAAAAACATATACATCAAAAAGTTAGATCCATGCAAAGAGGCGACAAGAGAGATAGTGCTTATTACAAGAAGAGCCGCTCCGGGAGAATACATAGTGCATTTGGTTTATGAATATACGGTATGCGGAGTAAGAAAAGAGAGACGAGTGGATTTCCTTATGAATCTTACGGCAAGCTAAGCCCTAAAGGGGCTTGGCTTTATTTACAGCAGCCCTCTTTCTTAAGCTCTTTTATTAAATTTCTTATAGTTATATTGTCCGCTTCCATCAGCTTCAAAATCAAAATCTCATCCACCTCCACCCCATATTTCTTATCCAAATATTTTATAAGCAGACTTTTAAACTCCTCTTTGCCTTTGGAAGTCATCAAATCTTCAAAAAAGAAGCTGCCAACTACGATATTCAAAGCATCCAAAACCCTATCTTGATTCACTTTAAGATCTCTCCCTTCAAAAACCATAGAGAGATCTATCTTGACAAGCTGGCTGTTTTTGGAATAGATATCGGCTTTGAAATTTCTCACTTCAAAAGTATCGGCATTCAAATAAAATAGAAAAAAAACTATCAAAAAGATCTTTCTCATCCATTCGCCTCCTCTTCCTCTACTCTCAAAATTTTGGCATTTTTATAAAAATCTTTAACTTTTTCGCTAACTTCAACCACCCTTTTTATATATCTCTCAAAATTCCCTCTCTCGTAAACTATCCCAAGATTTTTAGGATCCGTAGCTCTGCTTAAAGCTACGTAAAATTGGCTTTTTGCAAAAATATTGTTTACGTTGCAAACCAGCTTATCTATGCTCATCCCTTGAGATTTATGGATAGTGATTCCGTAAGCGCTCTTTAGAGGATATTGTCTCAAAGAGGCCAAAACCTCCTCATTCAAGCTATCTTCTTTCTCATCATAGCTTATTTTGCTCAAAACATACTCCAAAGGCTCCACATCCACTTCCACTCCATCCTCTTTCCTGACTCTCACCACTCCCTTTTCGATAGAGATTACGGTAGCTCTCTCACCGTTATAAAAGAGATCCTTTTTATTGGAAGTAAAAATAACTTTAGAATCTACCTTCAATCTCAAATCTTTCTCAACGGGCAAATTTTTAAGCCAATTATCCACGCTCTTTTGGGTCAAACTCTCATCCTCGATTCTCAACTCGGATTCAAGCTCTATAAAAGGATTTTTAAGTTTTTTTAGATTCTCCTCATTATAATCGGAAGCTTCCATATTGGTACCAAAAAGCACGGTAGCATCCTCTTTATAAACATCTTTAGGCTTTTTTAAAAGCCTTTTTAAATATTCTATTACCTCATCATCACATTCGGCAACTCTCAATTTTTTTAAAACATTTACAAACTCTCTATCGGTAGCTCTTTTCGGAGAGGTAAGTTCTATAATGAGGGGATCTAAACTATTCCAAGCGGAACTCTCAAAAGCATAAAGAAAATCAAAAAGAGAATCCTTCTTCTCATCTCTCTTTTTTCTTACGGGAGGAAGCTGAAAAAAATCTCCCACAAGCAGAATTTTTCCATCAAATTCCGCTTCTTTCAGCCTATAATAAATCATATCCAAAAGATCGGCCGAGATCATACTAATCTCGTCTATCACCAAAAGATCGCATCTTTTCAAAATTTTATTAAGATCTCTTATCCGTTTGGCGTTTCTTTTATCATAGTTTTTGAGTTCTCGAAAATCACCGCTGATTCCGAAAACAAAAAAACTATGCACGGTATAACCGCCCACATTCACGGCGGCTATTCCCGTACTTCCCAAGGCCACTACATTTTTACGATCTTTTTTATAAAACTCTATTATCTCTTTTACAAGATAGCTTTTGCCAACTCCCGCTCCCCCCGTCAAAAAGACGTTATTGCTTTTTAAGCTATCTACAACGATATCAAATTCGCTCACAAAATCCCTTCTTACATTTTGGCTATATAATTATAGCCTATCAACATCAGGGATTCGGAGTAAACGAAATATCCGCGCTATAATCCTTATCGCTATAACTCAAAGCCAAAATAGTAACTCTATCTCCCTTTTTTACACTGAAAGTTTCATCTATCCTATCCGTAATACCTTTATACACATTCCATCTGCTCGTATCCACCCACGGAGAGAAACATCCTTTAGAGCTTACGGCAAACATCATATATTTGTTCGACTCCATATGCACTCTCACCTCTCCGTCACTTCCGGCAACAAAAGTATAATAATCTCTACCTTCGGAAGCTTCTCCGTCTTTTCCCGGTCTTATGGAGGCTTTGAAACTTACGTTAGCCGCTTTATCTATGTCGTTTAAAGGTTCCAAAACTTCGGCATGGTCGCAATCGTTATTAGGCTCCTTATCGAATTTCACAATCGGATGGGTTTGATTATCCTCGCTTTTTTCATATTCGATCACCAAAACGGGCGCTTTCGAAGCATCCGTATCGAAATCGTAAGCTTTTATGATACACTCCTCATCCACACACTCTTTAGTAGGCTCTATTATGAAAGTTATCGGATTTCCGCTCTCCCAATCATCTCTGCCTACTATCTTTTTGACCAAAGAGCTCAAATCGGGAGTCTCATAAGCTTCATCGCTCTCCCAAACCACATCTCTCCACTCCACTTTATTCTCGCTTTTGACTCTGTTTGTGATATCGAAAGTATCGCCCTCCTCAAAAGGAGCGGATGAGCCGACATTTTCCGCATATATTTCGAAAGAGGCCGGTTTGTCGGGATCGGAGTCGTTTTTGGATATGAATTTGATATAGGCTTTGATTATCTTCGCGTCCTTTGGCAAATCCACGGAAGCAAACCTATATCCGGCAACGCTTCTGAAACTTCCTATATCTGTTTTGATAACTCCCATATCGTTTACGATATCGCTCTCTTTTACCTCTATCCCTCCGCCGGTATAAACATATCCGGTAAACTCTATAAGCTCGCCCTCTATAGCATCGTCGTTTTTATCCGAAATAGGCACTTGCAAACTCTCTACGGTAGTGTTTTGATCGCTCTTTTTATTAACCGTAGTCTTTTGACTGTTTTCATTATTTTGCAAATCGCTCTCATTAGAAGAAGTGGAAACTTTCGCACTTACCTCCACATCTCCTTCACTCAAAGCCTTTAGAGTCAATTTTATAGATACGGATTCGTTCGAATCCAAAGCTCCGTTTACATCACACTGCGCGCCGTTTTTATCTATCACGCAAGATACTCTCTCTCCTTCGGCCTTCTCTATCTTCGCATCTCCTACTACGGATATGAGGGCTTTTACGTCTCTTGCCTCAGCTTCTCCCTTATTTAATATATCTATATCATAAACTATTTCCTCTCCCACCAAAACGGGATCTCTCTCATCTTTTATATTCACGCTCACATCGGCTTTTTTAGGAACGAAACCGGTAGGTTCGAAATCTATATTCATCTCATATTTTTTATTACTATAACTCAAAGCCAAAATATCCACTCTTTGATTTGCCGCTACGTTTATAGTTTTGACTACGTGATTGCTTATACCTCTTTGAATATTCCATTTGGTGGAATCGACCCAAGGAGAAAAACAGCCCTTATCGCTTATGGCAAACCACATATTTTTATCCGATTTGAGCTCTATTTTCAAAACTCCCTCCACATCCGGCGCAAAATGATAATAATCTCTCGCTTCCGCTCCTTCGCCGTTTTCATTGGGAGTAATCTCTCCTTTTGCACTATAGTGTACGCTATCTACCGCTTTGTCCAAAGCTTCTATCACTTCCGATTCATCGCAACTGTTATTTGGCTCTATATCCGCTTGAGAGGGATTTGGACTCTCTTTGTCGTCATCTATTATTACCCCTTTGGCTTTTGGTTTTTGCAAAACGGCATTTACGGGATCGGAAAGCTCCACTTCAAAATACTCGTCTCCTTCAATCTCCTTATCTCCTATCACGGATACCGTTACCTCTTTTTTCACCTCTCCCGGAGCAAAAACCACTCTTATATCTTTAGCTTCGTAATCTTCTCTCTCTTTAGCACTTCCATCTTTTGTCTTAAACGCAACATCGATCTCTTTATCGGAAGGCTTATCGAGAGTTACGCTAAAAACCATATCCGAAGTTCCGCTATCACCCTCTTTTAGGCTCGAATCGGAAACGGAAACTTTCGAAAGGCTTATCGGAGGCTCGTTATCGGGTATGAACTCTATGGAGGCTTGGTAGTTTCTCGGCCATCTGCACATAGCCAAGAAATTGACTCTCTCGCCAGCATTTACATGAAAACTCTTCTCGGCTTTATTGGAAAACCCTTTTAATATATTCCATACATCACACTTAGGAACACCTATCCAAAAATACATATTTCCCGTAGCGCTGAAACTAACCTTTACGGTTCCGCTAACGGCGGGAGTGAAATAGAAGTAGTCTCTATCGTAATCGGGCTTTTTGTTTACTTCGTCATATTTTGTAGATACGATAGTTCCGGTTATCACCTCGCTTATGTGATAGCTTGTCCCATCCAAAGCCAAAATTTTCACAGCCTTGGCACAACTATCGTCCGGCTCGACCTCACTCTGAGCAGCCATCAGCTGATAATTAAATAAACTAAAGAAAAACAATAAGGCATAAAATAAATTTCTACTTTTCTTCATGATACACTCCTTTTTATACAAACATATTCTATTATATAGCAATTAATTTTTTATAAAGCTTAAATAATTCGAGAGTTTAAAATATCTTTAATGAAGACTTTAAGAATAAGAGGCTAAAAAAGCCCCTTTTTTACGTAGAATCAGTAAGAGAGTCTATTTGCCTTAATACCGTATTTTTTGGCTATAGCTCTAAATTCCGGAGAGTCTATGAACATATCCACAACTTTATCTCTATCCAAAGAGCCGCTTTTTAGTTTATTCACCCAAAAATCATACCCCTCTTTATCGGGAGATCTTCCAAGAAGAGTCTCATAAGCTCTATTTACGAATTCTTCATCGGAAATATTTTGAGATTTAAATTCTTTTGAATCAAAAAAGTATCGAGCGAGATCCTCGGCGGTAGCATCACCCTCTTTCAATCTCTTCTCCCAATACTCAAGTCCCTCTTCATCGGCATCTCTTTTCAAAATCTCTTTATAAAGCCTCTCTATGAAAGCCTGCAGATTATCTTTAGGTTCAAGCGCTTTCGAGATAGGAGTGAACTCCACTTTCAACGCATACTCTTTCCTATCGTAGCTAAGAGCGAGAATATCCACTCTCTCACCCTTTTTTACGATAAAACTCTTATTGACGTTTGCGGTAGTGCCTCTTTGGATATTCCAAATTCTATCTCCCTCCCAAGGCAAAGCGCATCCTTTAGTACCTATGGTAAACCAGGTAGCTCTCTTCGAATCGAGCTCTATCGTGATATTTCCGTCAACCGCCGGAGTGAAGTGATAATAGTCTCTCCCCTCTTCTCCGTCATCTTCATAAGTTGGATCCACCACTCCTTTGGCTTTGAATTTGATAGGTTTATCGACTCCCTCAAGCTCAGAAATGAGCTCCGAAGAGGCGCAATCGTTGTTTGGTTCGATATCGAAAGAGGAAGGAATCACATACCCTTTATCATCATCAATTATCATTCCGGATACGCTTTTTGTAACGATATCGGCGTTTAGAGGTTTCTCAAGCTTTACTTCAAAAACCTCGTTTTGCTCCTTTTCGTCATCTCCTATCACAGGAACCGCCACCTCTTTTTTCACCTCTCCCGGAGAGAAAACCACTCTTTTATCGACGCTCTCGTAATCTTTACCCGCTTTGGCTCCTATATCGTAAGTCTTAAACTCCACTCCTACGTAAGAAGACGAAGGCTTATCCAAAGATATGGTAAAAATCATATCTCTTTTCATACCTCCGTCCCCTTCCGTAACAAAAGCCTTTTTGATAGAAACTTTGGGCTTGGAATCGCTCTCTTTTATAGGAATATACTCTATTTGAGTCTGATAGTTTCTCGGATGTCTGCACATAGCCAAAATATTCACTCTCTCTCCCGCTTTGGCATAAAAAAGAGAGTCTACTTGAGAACCGAAATGAGAAGTTATATTCCATCTGCATGTAGGAACGCCGATAAAAAAGTTGGTAAATCCGGTGGAATTGAATTTCACTTTTATAATCCCGTCTTTTGCGGGAGTAAAATCGAAATAATCCCTATCGTAATCGGGTTTGTTCGTGCCGGGCTCCAAACCTTTCGATCTTGTTTCTCCTTTAAAAATAGCCGTGGTGTGGGTATAAACTCCCTCAAGTTCACTTACTATGTTTCCCCCCAGACACTCGTCGTTAGGTTCGCTTTCGGTGGTTGCAAAAGACGAATTTACCAAAAACGCGGCCAAAACCATAGACAAAAACATTTTTTTCCTCATCATCTCTCTTCCTTTTATAAACTAACATTTTAATAATTATAACACTTTCTTATTGAATAAAAGTAAAAATTCTATTTTATTTTAATCGCATACGAAAAAATTTCCCACTATCGTCCGCTATATAAAACTCATCTTTCAAAACGGCTATCCCCTCCTGATCTCTGCCCGGAATCTTATATTTTTTCAAAAGTTTAAAATCTTTAAGATTATACAAATAAATTCTATTCTCCTTATCGGATAGCAGATACAATTTTCCATCTTTATAAAAAAGTCCCGATATATCCTTTATCTTCATTTTCTTCACTCTATCCACTTTCACTTTATCGTTCTTTAAAGTTACAAATACCAACTTTCCTTTTTTCGGCTCTTGAACGGCTAACAAAAAATGCTTCCCGTCTCCATCTTCTTTCAAAAAAGTAATCCCTTCAAATCCGTCAACCCCCTTTTTTAGAAATTTTCTGCCTTCAAATTTTCTATCCACCTCAAACTTTCTATCTATCTTGAAATCTTTCCCTATTTTTATAATCCTATGTTTCTTCTCATCCACCAAATAGAGATTTTTCCCGTCATTAGTGATCCCCTCCAGATCCAAACCTCTTTTTATCTTTTTATATTTTATTTTTCCGTTTTTAAACACGGCTATTTTCCCTTCATCTCCGACTATATAAAATTTACCCTCAAAAAAGGTAACACCTGATGGCTCAAACCCGCCTCTTTTCATAGAATACGATTCCACTATCTTAAGATCATAAGACTCACATCCCAAAAAACCCAACACCGCCAAAATAAAAAGATACTTTTTCATCGATTCTTCCTATTTTAAAAAGAGATTTTCAATCACTTTAGCAAATTTACTCTTAATAACCGATGTTAAGAGTGATAAAACATTCCAACTTAGATATAATAAAACTCTTCAAAAGAGCAAAAAAGGGGCTATTCGTGCAAAATATTTTATCAAATCAGATAAAAAAAGTGGCTCTCTCCATGTTTAGAAAGAATTTTTTCGGAATATTTCACGGATCGATTTCCGCAAAAATCAAAGAGAATCAATTTTTGATAAACAAGAAAGACGCCATATTCGACGAACTTGAGGATGATGATCTAATCGCTTTATATTTCAAAGAGGATTATAGATATAAAGATGCAAGTATAGATGCCAAAATTCATAAACAGATCTACAAAAATATAAGCCAAGCAAAATATGTCTGCTACGCAATGCCGCCTTTTACCACCTCATACTCTCTCGTGCATCAAAAAATAATCCCCAAAGACTATTTCGGACACAAAATAATAGATGAGATAGAGATTTACGATCCGAAAAAATTTAGCGACTGGTATGAGAGAGCCGAATATGAAATATATCAATATTTCAAAAAAAACGATACTAATATTATGGTAATTAAAGGTTACGGAGTCTATACATATGACAGGGACATTCATCAGATAGCAAAAAACATAGCCATATTGGAAAACAGCTGCAAACTGCTCGTAACTTCCGATACGATTAGAAGATGTATCTAAAAAAGGGGCGAAAGCCCCAAAATTTAAAAGACCCCCAAAATATAATAGGTCTCTTTTCCATCCACTTTTTGAAGCTTCACTTTATACTTTTCGGCCCACTTTTGAATGATTTCGTTTATTTTAGCAATCTCTTCTTCGTTTTTGCCTTCGTTTTTTATTTTGAAATAATCTTTAGTGCTCGATAGAGTTACATAAGAGTCGTAAGGCTTTAGATTATCGTTTAAAGCCAAAATATGTTTTCCTATATGTTCGAAACCTTTAGTGTTTTCAATAACTCTTTTCAACTGAGCCATAGAGTTATCACTTACCTGATATCCAAACTGCACCAAAAGCGTCTCGTCGGCTACACTGACCATTTATGAATTATCCTCCTTTTTTCCTTGTTCGGCTATCAAAACGTCTTCTATTATTTTGGTGATATCACCGTCCAAAATAGAATCAACGTTCGAATAAGCCTTATTGCTTCTATTGTCCTTTACCTGCTGATAGGGAGCCAAAACGTAGCTTCTTATCTGATGCCCCCAACCTATCTCGCTTTTCGGTTTTCCTTCCTTTTCGGCCTTTTGCTTCTCAAGCTCCAGCTCGTAAAGCCTTGATTTGAGCATCTTCATAGCGTTTGCTCTATTTTTGTGCTGGCTTCTGTCACTTTGACACTGCACCACAATTCCGGTGGGAATATGGGTGATCCTTATGGCCGAATCGGTCTTGTTGACGTGCTGTCCGCCCGCACCGCTTGCTCTGTAGGTATCCACACGGATATCCTTATCCTCTATCACTATATCTATATTATCGTCCACTTCCGGCGAAACCATTACAGAGGCAAAAGAGGTATGACGTCTGGCGTTGGAATCGAAAGGACTTATTCTAACAAGCCTATGGATTCCGTTTTCGGCCTTTAGATATCCGTAAGCGTTTTCACCCTTTACGATGAAACTTACATCTTTGATACCGGCCTCTTCACCTTCTTGATAATCGAGCTCCTCCACCTTATAGCCCATCCTCTCGGCCCATCTTAAATACATCCTATAAAGAATGCTCGCCCAATCTTGAGATTCGGTTCCGCCCGCTCCCGGATGTATGGAGACTATGGCGTTTTTGGAATCGTCCTCTCCGCTTAACATCATATTGATCTCAAGCTTAGTAACCAACTCCTCCAAAGAGGAAGCCTCCTTAAAAAGCTCCTCTTTAGTCTCCTCATCCCCCTCACTCGAAGCCATCTCAAAAAGCTCCTTTGCATCCTCCACGGCTCCGGCGGCCTTCTCGTAGCTTGATAAAATCGAATTTATTTTGTTTTTTTCTTGAGAGATTTTGGCCGCTTTTTTAGCGTCGTTCCAAAAATCAGGATCTTGTTCTATCTCCTCTATCTCTTTTAGTCTCTTTTTTAGTTCGTTCGGTTTTATGATCTTGGCTATATTTTCTATTTTGGTTTCAAGTTTTTTCAAAAGCTCGCTATACTCGTAACTATCCAATTTCTCTCCTGCAATCTTTGATTATTGCGATAATGATACTAAAAAGAGTTGAAAATGGCAACAAAAACTCACTATTTTACCAACTCTTGCAAAAGTTTCTCCACCGTAATTTCCTTCTCTTTGGCCTTTTGTGTCAAACTATCGTAAAGATCCACGGGAATATAGCATACGGCTCTTACGTTATCTTTCTCTTTTCTTCTCATCTCGTCATAAATCTTTTGCATCTCTATTCTCTTTTCTTTAGGAACCCAGCTTCTTATAGACTTATACTCTACAAGTTTTCCATCCTTATAGACTCCCGAAACCTCGGCAAAAACCCAATAATATCCCCTATCTTTTCTAAGATTTTTCACATATCCGCTCCAAGACTTCTCCGCCTTTATCGTATCCCAAAGATCTTTGTAAACGCTCTTTGGCATATCGGGATGTCTTAAAATATTATGCGGTCTTCCTATGAGCTCTTCCGGAGAATATCCCGAAATCTCGGCAAAAGTATCGTTTGCATAAGTTATGATCCCTTTTAGATCGGTTCTTGAGATGATCACCTCGTCTTTTGGAATCTCCGTTTCTATAAACATATCGAAAGTTATATCCATGACACTATCCTTACTTATTTATTTTCCAAATCTGCTATAATATAGCCTAAATAATACTAAAAAGAGACTTAAAAAATGAAGATTTTTCATACACCGCAAGAGTTGATAGAGTATCGCAAAAATTTGAAAGGAAGCGTGGGTTTCGTACCCACCATGGGAGCTCTACATCAAGGACATCTCTCTTTGATAAAAAGATCCGTAGCCGAAAACGACTCTACAATCGTATCGATTTTCGTAAATCCCACACAGTTTTTGGAGGGGGAGGATCTTGACAAATACCCAAGAAAAGAGGATGCGGATAAAAAGATATGCGAAATAGCGGGAGTGGACGCCCTATTTATGCCAAGTATAGATAAAATGTATGTAGATAGCGACGAAGTTTTGATAAAAGCTCCGAACATAAAAGGATATATTTTAGAAGGATTCCACAGACCGGGACATTTTGACGGCGTCTTGAGAGTGGTTTTGAAACTTTTTAATATCGTCTCCCCGCAAAAAGCATACTTTGGCAAAAAAGACGCTCAGCAACTCTATCTTATCCAAAAAATGGTAAAAGAGCTGTTTTTGGATATAGAAATAGTCCCTTGCGAGATAGTAAGAGAGGAAAAAGGGCTTGCTCTAAGCAGCCGAAACGAATATCTATCTCCGCAAGAGAGAGCGAAGGCTCTTGTTTTGTCAAAAGCTCTAAGAAGAGCTACGAGCCTAATTACCGCGGGAGAGAGAGACGTAGAGAAGATCAAAAACTATATGATGGAGATTTTAAAGGATATAGATTTGGAATATGTAGAGATAGTGGATAGAGATTTTAATAAAATAGATACGATAGAGCCAAAAAACAGCATCATTTTGGTAGCGGGATATGTCGGCTCCACCAGACTTATAGACAATGCGTGGGTGTAAAATGGGTAAAAAACTGCATTTGGTATCTTTGGGATGTACGAAAAATTTGGTAGATAGCGAGGTTATGCTCGGCAAACTTAAAGATTACGATCTGACAAACGATCCGAAAGAGGCCGACGTCATCATCGTAAATACCTGCGGATTTATAGATGCGGCGAAAGAAGAGAGCCTAAATACCGTCCTAACGCTTCACGAAGAGAGAAAAGAGGATTCTCTTTTGGTAATGAGCGGATGTCTTAGCGAAAGATATAAAGAGGAGCTCCAAAAAGAGCTAAAAGAGGTGGATATCTTTACGGGAGTGGGAGATTACGACAAAATAGACGAAATTATAGAAAAAAGACAAAACAGATTCTCTCCAAAAACATACCTTTTAAAAAACGAAGATAGAGTGGTAACGGGATCCTCCTTTCACGCATATATCAAACTAAGCGAAGGGTGCAATCAAAAATGCAGCTTTTGCGCTATTCCCTCTTT
>JAADDG010000058.1 GCA_013154075.1 Campylobacterota bacterium
GGTGCCAAATAGCGCTTTTTTGAAAATTAAGCTAAAATAACGAAAAATCTAAAAAAGGCGGTTTTATGAAAAGACTCTTTTTGTTTATGTTGATTCCTTTTATGCTTTTTGCTTTCGAATTTAAGGTGGCAAATTATAATGTAGAAAATCTTTTTGATTTGAAAAGAGACGGAAACGAGTACAAAGAGTATATTCCAAACGGTAAATTCGGCTGGAATAGCGAAGCTTACAGGGTGAAGCTTAATAATATCTCTAAAGTTTTAAAAGATCTAAATGCGGATATCGTAGCTTTGGAAGAGGTGGAGAATAGAAACGCTCTGAAAGATTTAAGGGCGGTTTTGAAAATCAAGGGAGTAAATTACCCCTATATGGCTATAGCCGATTCCAAAAAAAGCACGGTAAAGCCGGCTTTGCTCTCTAAATTTCCGATTATCAAAAAAAGAGAGATAGTGGTAGGACACTCTAAAGGTCTTAGAAATATTTTGGAAGTTCATCTCGATATAGATGGCAAAGAGCTTATAGTTTTCGTAAATCATTGGAAATCCAAAAGCACTCCCGAGAGTACGAGGATAAGATACGCCAAAGCTCTTAGAAAAAGGCTCGATCAGCTAAAACCCGATACCGATTTTATCGTAACGGGAGATTTTAACGAAAACTACAACGAATATCTAACTATCAAAAAGCATAGACGCTTAAACGACACAAGAGGCATAACCGCTATCAATCACGTTTTGGGGACCGTTTTACCGGACGGCGAACCGGTTACGGAAGATATAGTAAAGAGAGTGAACTCTACGAAATATCTTTATAATCTTTGGTACGAGCTTCCTCCTAAATGGAGATGGAGCCATATCTTTAGAAGAGAAAAAGGCGCTATCGACAATATGATTTTGCCTCACGGAATGTTTGACGATAAGGGAATTTCTTATGTGGATAACTCTTTTGATAGATTTAGGAGAGATTACTTTTTCAAAAGAGGAAGAATTATAAGATGGCAGATGGCAAACGGCGGCAGAGGCAAACACCTAAAGAGAGGCTATTCGGATCATTTGCCTATATACGCTATTTTTAGGATAGGCCCTTTTGTGGATGAAAAGGAGAGCTATTGAAAGAGATTATGGATACCGTAATGCTCATAGCCTTCATACTTTTTATGATATGGCTCGGGCATGGTGTGATTTATCAGGCAAGAGAAAAAGAGAGAGGAAGAAATAGAGATAAAGAGGAAAAATAGGGTATAATTTCATTTTTATTTCAAAGAGGAGATTATGAGATTGAGCGAAAAAGATATTTTTGATCTGTTTTTTATCGGAGCTATCAAAAATATTTGTATATGCAGACTCGCTCCTCTATTTTGTATTTTAAATTCCAAAGTCTGCTTGTGCAATAGAATTTTTACTCAAAAGAGTAGACTCGCAATAAGGCTTTCTAAAAAGCTTCCTAAATGCAACTGTACTTCCAAATTTTTTAGCTTCAGGCGAACCGGAGTTCATCCTCCAATTCACTCCTTTTAATAATTTCAAAATCAAATTAATCCATATCGGCATCGGTTTTAGGCGGCGATAAGAGCCGATTTTTGTAAGCTCTATTTTTATCTAAATTTTTATGATTTTTAACCGCTTAGCAGCTATTTAAAATCGCTCTTATTCGCCTTTATTTAATCAAACTTAAACATATCAAAAAAATAAAGGGGTGAATAGTGTCTAAAAATTATGTAATAGGATTTCCGAGAATCGGAGAGAAAAGAGAGTTAAAAAGAGCTTTGGAGAGCTTTTGGAGCAAAAAGATAGATTCGGTTGAGTTGGAGAGAGTCGCTAAAGAGCTTAGAGAAAGACATATAAAGTATCAGAAAAAAGCCGGAGTAGAATTTATAAGCGTAAATGATTTTTCGCTTTATGACAATATGCTCGATACCGCTTTGATGATAAACGCTATCCCGGATAGATTTAAAAATATTTCCGATAAAACCGAGCTATATTTTTCTATGGCAAGAGGCGCCGATAAGATAGCCGCTATGGAGATGACAAAGTGGTTTAATACCAATTATCATTATATAGTGCCGGAGTTATCCAAAAAGGATGAGTACAAGGCGGATATCTTTAAAATCGAAAAAGAGTATGAGGAAGCGAAAAAGCTTGGCGTAAAACCTAAAATAAATTTGATAGGTCCTATCACTTTTACCGCTCTTTCAAAAAGAGTTGACGGAGAGGATGTTTTTGAGTTTTTCGGAAAAGTTTTGGAAGTTTACAAAGAGGTGCTATCTTTGATTTCAAAACTTGATGATGATGTTTTGATTCAGATGGAGGAGCCTATTTTCGTTACCGATCTTGAGCCGAAAGTTTTGAGTCTTATTAAATTTACTTACGATTCTTTGTGCAAAGTCGATGAAAATATCAAAATAGCTGTAATTACTTATTTCGAGCACGCAAATGAGGCCGTTAGGATTTTGGCGGATACTCCTGTTTGGGGAGTGGGGCTCGATTTCGTTTATGGGGAAGAGAATTTAAAATCTTTGGATGTTTTAAAAGATAGCGATAAGGTTTTGATAGCCGGTGTGGTTGACGGAAGAAATGTCTGGAGAAATGATATCCAAAAGAGCGTAGAACTTCTAAAAGATATTTCCAAAAAGATCCCAAAGGATAGAATAATTCCCTCAACCTCCTGCTCTCTTTTGCACACTCCCTTTACATTGAAATATGAAGAGAAGCTAAGAGAAGATATAAAAAGCTGGCTTAGCTTTTCGCTTGAAAAGCTTGATGAGCTTAATTTGATCTCGAAACTCTTTTTTGAAGAGAGTTTGAGCGAAGATGAGGAAAAACTTTATGAAGAGTCGAAAAAGGCTTTATCTTCGAAGGCAAACTCCTCTTTCGTTCATAATAAAGAGGTAAAGAAAAGAGTAGAGAGCATAAAAAGTTACGATAGAGAGCTGCCTTATGAAGAGAGGATCAAAATACAGCATAAAGAGCTTAAATATCCGATTTTGCCTACCACTACGATAGGCTCTTTCCCTCAGACGGATGAGATCAGAAAGGTAAGAAGAGATTACAAAAACGGCTTTATAACCGAAGAGAAGTACGAAGAGGCGATAAAGAGATATATAGATGACGCAATAGCTTTCCAAGAGGAGATCGATCTTGATATTTTGGTTCACGGAGAGCCTGAGAGAAACGATATGGTGGAGTATTTCGGACAGATGTTAAACGGTTTCGCTTTTACCGAAAACGGCTGGGTGCAAAGCTACGGCAGCAGATGCGTAAAGCCTCCTTTGATCTATGGAGACGTATCGAGAGATGAGCCTATGACTGTAAAATGGATAACTTACGCTCAAAGCAAAACGAAAAAGATAGTCAAAGGTATGCTAACAGGTCCGGTTACGATTATAAACTGGTCTTTTGTAAGAGATGATAAAAATAAAAGCGAGATAGCAAAAGAGATAGCTTTATGTATAAAAGATGAGATAGAGGATCTGCAAAACAGTGGAATTAAGATAGTTCAAGTGGATGAAGCGGCTTTCAAAGAGGGCTATCCGCTAAGAAAATCGAAAATAAAAGAGTATGAAGAGTGGGCTTTAAATAGCTTTAGACTCTCCGTAAGCTCCGCAAAGGCTTCTACTCAGATTCATACTCATATGTGTTATAGCGAATTTAACGATATCATAAAAACGATAGAGGCGATGGATGCCGATGTGATTTCCATCGAGACCGCAAGAAGTGGAAATGTGCTTTTGAGAGTCTTTAAGGAGGTGGGCTATACTCACGAAATAGGTCCGGGCGTATATGATATCCACTCTCCCGCAATCCCTACGGTAGAGGAGATGGAGGATAGAATCAAAGCCTTTTTTGAGGTACTTCCAAAAACCCAGCTTTGGGTAAATCCCGACTGCGGACTTAAGACAAGAAAGTGGCAAGAGGTGAAACCGAGCCTAAGAAATATGGTAAAAGCCGCAAAAAGATTAAGGGAGTCTTCCTAAGGAGGGAATCTCCCTCCTTTTTATCCGTTTTTAACGTCTTATAGGATAAAATCGCCCCAAAATCCAAAAAAGGTCTTTTAGATGCTAAAACCTTTACTTATAGAAGTGGGAGTGGAGGAGCTTCCGGCCATTCCTTTTTTAAAAGAGCTTCCCAATATCGAGAAGAAATGGGCCGATATTTTGGAAGAAAACTCTCTTTTGTGCGAATTTTCCTTCTTTTATACTCCAAGAAGGCTTGTGCTTTGGCACAGAGAATTTCCTACCAGACAACCGGATAGTTTCGAAGAGTTTTTCGGAGCGCCTGTAGATATAGCTTTCAAAGATAATAAGCCCACCAAAGCCGCTTTGGGATTTGCCAAAAAGTGCGGAGTGGAAGTTAAAGATCTTCAAAGGGCTAAGAGAGGAGATAGAGAAGTTCTCTACTATAAAAAGGAGGTTAAAGGAAAACCCTCCAAAGATTTGATAGGAGAGATGTTAAATAAGTTTCTTCACTCTCTGAATTTCGGTAAAGCGATGAGATGGGGAGAGCTTAAAGATAGCTTCATCCGTCCTATCAGGTGGATAGGAGCGATGCTTGGAGACGAGAAGATCGTCTTTACGCTTTACGGAGTGGAGTCTTCGAATATCTCCTATCCTCACAGAAGTATCTCTTATGATCCCTTTTCATACGATTTTGCGGGAGATTTTTTCTGCAAACTCGATAAAGGCGGAGTGATTCTCTATCAAGAAGAGAGAGAAAAGAAGATAGAAAAAGAGTTTAAAGAGATAGAGGATAAAGAGGGCGTTTCTATAGAGAGGGATGAGGATCTTTTGGCGGAAGTTGTGGCGATTACGGAGTATCCTACCGCGCTTATGGGAAAATTTGACGAAGAGTTTTTGAAATTGCCTCCGGAAGTGATTATTACCTCTATGAAGGAGCATCAAAGATATTTTCCCGTTTTTAAAAACGGAGAGCTTACCAACGCTTTTATTGTCGTATCAAACGCCGTAACGGATGATTTTAGCAAAATAATTGCTGGAAATGAGAAAGTTTTGAGAGCGAGACTTAGCGATGCGCTCTTTTTCTATGAAAACGATCTTAAAAACGGTCTTTCATACGAAGGGCTTAAAAATATCGTATTTTTGCAGGGACTCGGAACTCTTTACGACAAAGAGCTTAGAGAGAAGGATATAGCCTGCTATCTCTTCTCTCTCTATAAAGATAAACTATTGAAAGAGAGAAGCGATAAAGACGAAAATGAGCTTTGTGATCTTCTGCAAAAAAGCGTGATGCTTTCCAAAGCGGATCTTTTGAGCGAAATGGTTTATGAGTTTACGGAACTTCAGGGAATTATGGGATACTACTATGCCAAAGAGGCCGGGATGGATGAGTATCTGGCCCTCTCTTTAAAAGAGCAGTATTTGCCAAAGGGCGAATATAGCGCTCTTCCTTCCACTCTCTTTAGCTGTGTTGTAGCTTTGTCCAATAAGATAGACTCTTTGATGGCGCTTTTTAGTATAGGAAAGATTCCAAGCGGTACCAAAGATCCTTTCGCTTTAAGAAGAGCTGCCATAGGTATAATAAGAATAGTTTTGGATAAAGGTATCAATTTCGATCTAAATAAGGTTTTTTCGGATCTTGCCGAAAATTACGACGGTTTGGATATTTCGAAATTGGAAAGCTTCTTTGAAGAGAGATTTTTACAATTTTTCGATGCGAATCCTTCTTTGATAAAAGCCGTTTTGCAAAGCGGCGAGAGGGATATTTTGGAGATAGATAGAAAGATAAAAGCTCTAAAAGAGATTACCGATAGTGAAGATTTTAAAGATATCTTTACTACTTTCAAAAGGGTTGCAAATATCGTCAAAGATATAGATACCGATAAAGAGATAAAGGTAGATGAGTCCCTGTTTGAGAGCGAATATGAAAAGAGACTCTATGAAGAGTTTAGGAAAGTAAACGAAAGAGAGTATGAGAGCTACCTTGAGAGGCTTGATGCGCTCTTTTCTCTAAAACCTTTTATCGATCTATTTTTCGATAACGTTATGGTAAATGTGGATGACGAAAAAATAAGAGAAAATAGAAAAAATCTGATAGCCTCCATTTATAAAGCCTTTAAAGAGATAGCCGATATCAAAGAGATCTCCGTTTAACTTCTTGTTTGTTTAGAGGGGGCTCCCCTCTATCTTCTCCAATCTTTTCTAAAAATAAAAATTATTAATTAGTTTCAATCTATGTTACTTTTTTTCAACTTAATCTCTTTCCTACTCAAATCCGTTAGTTTAAATAAAACTATCTTAATACTCATTTTGTAAAAAAAAGTTAACTGTTATATAATAGAATTTGTGGTAAAAATTTATTGTATTTTTAACGATATTAGTAAACATAATATCGATAAAGGATTTGGTATGTTAGAGTTTGAGAATGAAAAAGAGCTGATCGAGAGATCTTTGGAGTTTTTGAAGGCCGATTTGATTGAAGCCGTAGAAAATTCCAAAAAACCGGTTGTAGCCGTATTTGAAGTGGGGCACGTCTCTTTCCCGGTAAAAGAGAGCAATTTAAGATGGGCTAAATCGAACGTTAAATTTGCGGACAGGGTCTGTAAGTGGCTTATTCAAACATACGGAAGAAGCGTTAGAATCATTCCTACCGTTTTGATAAACAATATGACGGATGAAGAGAGAGAGGAGTTTGACAGGACGATAGAGTCGCTCTTTGAAGATACGAAATATATAACCAAAGAGTGCACCTCTTTTATTTCGGAAAGAAATATGAAAAACAGAGCTTATAAGATTATAAAAGAAAACGATAAGAAACTCGATCAATTTTGCGAAGAGAACGGCAAGATGTTTTTAAGTACTCAAGATGAGTGTATGCTTCCTTTCGGACTTGTTGAAAACGGCAAAAAGATTCCAAGATGCGGACTTATAATAGCAAGCTATATGGAAAAGATTTTTAAATTATCAAGAGAAAGACTTCATACTTACGAAGATCCCTGCGTACTTTTGATAAGCTTTTCGGAGCATGATTATGAGTATGAGAGGGTGAAACTCGGAGTGGAGCTTTATTCCAAACTGTATGATATCACCAACCTAAAAGCGATAGTTTCCTATTGGAAGGATCCCGATTTTTGGATAGCTTACAAAGATTTCGCCAAAGAGGGATTCAAATGGAGAAAAAGAGTTGCTAAAGAGCCGGAGATGGCAGCGGAATATAAAAGAGCCGTTTAGATTTCCATGAAGACCATAGCGATAGTTAGCAATAGCGCTTTTAATATCTATAATTTTAGACTCAGTTTGGCAAGCGCTATAAGAGAGAGGGGATATGAGGTGATGTTCGTAGCCCCTAAGGATGAATATACCGAAAAGATTATGGATGAAGGCTATTTGATAAAAGATGTTTTTATAAATCCCAAAGGAAACTCTCCTATAGAAGATAAAAAAACGATAGATGAATTTAAAAAAATTTATATCAAACATAAACCGGATCTGATTTTGAACTATACGATAAAACCGAATATCTACTCTTCACTGGCCGCTTCTTCTTTGAATATTCCCGTAATCAATACGGTTACGGGGCTTGGGACCGTTTTTATAGAGGAGAATTTCGTAACCGATTTGGTAAAGATTTTGTATAAAATCTCTTTTAAAAAGGTTCATAAAGTCTTTTTCCAAAATAGAGCCGATATGGAATTTTTTATAAATAAAGGTATAGTATCTCCCGATAAAACGCTTCTTGTTCCGGGATCCGGAGTGGATACGATGAGATTTTATCCGAGAGAGAAAACCAAAAATAAAGATAAATTCGTTTTTTTATTTATAGGTAGAATGATAAAGGATAAAGGCGTTATAGAGTATGTAGAAGCGGCTAAAATGATAAAAGAGAAGTATGAAAACGTGGAATTTCAGCTTTTGGGATCTTTGGATGCCGAGAATAAGACGCTAATTTCCAAAAAAAGCGTTTACGAATGGGTAAAGAAAGGATATATAACCTATCTTGGTACATCTTTTAAGGTGGAAGACGTAATCGCGGAAAGCGATTGCGTGGTGCTTCCCTCTTATAGGGAAGGGCTTCCAAAAAGTCTTCTTGAAGGTGCTTCCATGCAAAGACCTTTGATAGCTACCGACGTGGTAGGATGTAGGGATGTGGTGATAGACGGAGAAAACGGGTTTTTGTGCGAAGCGAAAAATGCTCGAAGCTTAGCCGAAGCGTTTGAGAAGATGCTTGATATGGATGAGAAAGAGAGGGTGTTGATGGGTAAGAGGGCCAGAGAGATGGTTTTGGAAAAATTTGACGAAAGGATAGTTTATGATCAGTATATCAAAGAGATAGAGAGAGCTCTTCCGATAAAACTTAGATTCAAACTAAAATCTTGCGAGAGGGTAGAGAGCTTGAGTTTAAAATTCGCTTAATAAAAATATTAAATCTATTCATTATGTAAACTATTTTTGAATTGTTCTACAGTAGAGTAGTGTCCCCCTTCAGTCGATAAAATATATTTTCTTTAAAAAAATATTTCCTTATTTTTAGACCTAAACAATCTATTTTTTAAATAATTGTAAAGAATTCTTTATTTTTTCTATAAAAAATCAGTAAACTTATTTTACTTTAAAAAATATATGTTAAAATATAGTAATAAAAGAGATTAAGTTAAATATTTAATAAACTAAAAATTGTAAACTTTATTTTCAAAAGGGATTTGAGATGAAAATAGTAGGAAAAGTTCTATCCGTTGAAGGTCACGTTCTTGTAAAGCATAAAAACGGAAGAATAGAGGAGCTTAAAGCGGGTGATGTCGTTAGAATGGACGATATCGTTATGTGTAAAAATGCCGGAGATCATTTTGTCGTATTGATGGAAAACAATTTGAGACTCGAAATAGGCGAACACACCTACGTTCTTTTCGATCAGGATTTCGTCAATAAATTTATGCAGCTAACTTATCATCTCAGATCTCCTTTTTATGCCGAACACTCTCTTGAATTGGATTCTATGGACGTCACTTATAAAAATTATAGATTTGAACATATTTCAAGAGAGAGTGAGGAAAACGCTTTTCCTTATATCGTAGTGAAAAATCTTTTGCATGTTTCCGTAAAAGATGTTTTGACAAACGACGACACGCCGCCTATAAGCGGTAAAATAAACAATCCTGACGCAGAAATTACGGTTATAGTAAACGGTGATACGTATGAGGCTGTCAATAACGGGGACGGTACTTGGATACTTCCGGATAACACCGTCAAACCTCTCGATGACGGAAAACATGAGATTTTGGTGATCGCTACCAACGGAGATTCCAAAAGCAAAGATGTGGGAGTGGTGGAGGTGGATACCACTCCTCCGGTGGTAACTATCGAAGATGAAGTAACCAAAGATAAAACTCCTCCTTTGCACGGAACCGTAGACGATCCGGATGCGAAAGTAACCGTTACCGTTGCCGGTGAGACATATGAGGCTATAAACAACGGAGACGGTACTTGGACTCTACCCGATAATACTATAGCGAAACTTACGGACGAAGAGTATACCGTCGTGGTACAGGCTACCGATAAGGTCGGAAACGTCGGAGAGGATACCGGAAAGCTGATTATAGATACGACTCCGCCGAACGTTACCGTAGATGATCTACTCACAAACGACAATACTCCTCCTTTGCACGGAACGGTGGATAATCCCGATGCCAAAGTTACGGTAACGGTAAACGGCGAGACTTATGAGGCTATAAACAATGGAGACGGTACTTGGACTCTGCCAGATAATACTCTTCTGCCATTGTCTGACGGAGAGTATGAGGTAAAAGCGGAGGCGGTTGACGAAGAGGGAAATGTAGGAGAAGGAGATGGTAAAGTTACTATCGATACCACTCCTCCCGTTATAACGGTTGATGATTTGACAACCAGCGATAACAACCCTCCTATTACCGGAACGGTGGACGATCCGGAAGCCAAAGTTACGGTAACGGTAAACGGCGAGACATATGAGGCTATAAATAATGGAGACGGTACTTGGATACTTCCCGACGATACGATAAAAGAGCTTAAAGAGGGCGATTACGTAGTGGAGGCGGAAGCCACCGATAAAGCCGGAAACAGCTCAAGCGCCGAGGGTAATTTGGTGATAGATTTCGATTCTCCTATCGTAACTATTGAGGATACGGACGTAACTCACGATGATACGCCCGAATTTACCGGAACTATAGAGAACGGAAACAGGATAGACATCACTCTAAACGGCAATCATTATAGCTCCGAAGATCCCGATACTACCGTAATAATTCATGATGATGGGACATGGACTTTTACCGTTCCCGATAGTGATGCTTTGGATGACGGTAAATATACGATCGAAGTTGTTGCTTCCAACGATATGGGAAAAGAGAGCAGTGTAAGCGATGATTTTATCGTAGATGCCGATATGCCCGAAATTACGATAAAAGATTATGACGTTATAGAGACCGGAACTCCCACTTTTGAGGGAACTTATAAAAACGCCGACTATGTGGAAGTGAAGATAGGAGATCATATTTATACAAGTGAGGGTGAAGATCCTTTGGTCGTTTTAAATCCCGAGGAGGGCACGTGGAGCGTTACGATTCCCGAAAGCGACAAACTTGAGCTTGGAGAACAGACCGTAGATGCGATAGCCAAAGACGAAATGGGTAATGAGGCAGAGGCTACGGATGATTTTATAGTAAATTACGAAGTTCCTCCGATAGCTGTGGATGATATAGTGCTAACCAACATTATCGACGGATCGACGATGGAGATTCCCGATAGAGCCTTTTTGTTTAACGATTACGATCCGAATAACGAACCGGTTTATATGTATGACGTAAAAGAGATAGAAAACGGAACTATCGAAACGGAAGCCAACGGAGATATAGAAAACGATCACTATGCCAATCTATACTATACTCCGGATGAGTCTCCTTTCGAGCAGGGAGGATTCAAATACGACATAACCGACGGTAAACTAACCTCCGAAGAGTCCGCAGACGTTACCATCATAGCGGCAAGCGGAAATACGATAACCGGAACGGAAGCCGGGGAGATTTTGGTAAGTGCCGAGAGAGAGGACGAGATGTTCGGCGGCGGCGGTAATGACGTGTTTGTCTGCTACGATCTAAGTAGAATCGTGGATGGAGGAGAAGGTTTCGATATGCTTCTTGCTCCAAATCACGAAGTGATCAATTTTAACTGTTTTGCTCATAGAGTTACGAATCTCGAACAACTTGACGTACTGATGGACGATCATGACGTAACGAGCGTTGGAGTTTCGGACGTATTTGCCATTACCGACGAAAATAACGTTTTTCAGATTCTTGGTGATGAGGGAGATAGAGTATTTTTGGATCCGGGTTGGAGCTATGTAGGCAAAGAGACGGTTACCTATATGGAGCATTATACTCATGATTATAACGTCTATAAAGGAACGGCCGAGGGACAAGACGTCTATCTCTATGTGGAGGACGGCGTTACGGTTGTAGCGTAAGGACTTGAATTAAATATAATCCTCTGTTAAAATAGAATAATTATTTTAAACAGAGGATTATTTTATGAGTGAATTCGGTAAAACTCTAATTTTTATAGGTTCCGTAATCGTCATTATAGGTTTTTTGATCAGTTTAAGCGATAAACTTCCTTTCAATTTCGGAAGACTTCCGGGAGATTTTTTATATAAAAAGGATAATTTTACGTTCTACTTTCCTTTGACTTCATCGATTCTTCTTAGTATCTTTTTGTCTTTGATTTTGTATATTTTTAGCAAATTTTTCAGA
>JAADDG010000186.1 GCA_013154075.1 Campylobacterota bacterium
CATAATGAACCGAGAGAGAAATATAAAATAGTTAGAAAATGTAGAACCAAATATATAGAGAGCGAAGAGGAGAGAGTAACGAAATATAAAAATATAGGGATCTATAAAGGTCATAGAATAATAAAATATAGCGACAGACCTTTAAGAAGAATTCCCGTTACCGTTACTATCAGATATTAAAAGAGAGGCGATTTTATCGATATCGTATTGCAAATAAAGGAGTCTGCCAAAGTAATCTTTATAAAAAGGCAGGCTCTTTTTTCTAAAATCCTCCTCATCTCTTAAATTTATACACCAAACGAACTCTTTTTTCCTGCTTTTTAAAATATTTATGGATAAGAGAGTGTCGTTTATACATCCGAGTCTATCGGGTGTTACCAAAAGTGTTTTTGCGTTAAAAATTTCTATTAAATCTATCATAAATAGATTTTTTTCGATAGGTACCATCAATCCTCCCGCTCCTTCGATCAAAACGATATCGCTTATTTGGGCTATTTGATCGTAAGCGTTAAGAATTTCGTTTAAATCGATTTTACCTTTTCCTTTTGCTACGTAAGGAGCGGCGGGAAGCGGAAATCGGTATGGTGCTATTTTATCTATTGAAATTTTTTTTAAATTATGGTTATATATCGAAGATGTTTCATAAAGTATTTTTGCGTCTTTAGGAGTTTTTTCAACTCCCGTTTCTATAGGTTTGAAAACTCCGACTTTTAAACCTTTTTTATGAAACTCTTTTATCAGTTGCAAGGTTGCAAAAGTCTTGCCGACATCGGTATTTGTGGCAGTTATGAAAATGTTCTTTGCCATTTTTGTAACCCTCTATTTAAAAATTTATATTATAATATATATAATAAAATTACAATTTTACAATTAAAAAAATAATTTTTTACCGATATAGTAAAAAAGGTCTAAAAGTATAGATTTTTTTTAAAAAGAGAGCTATAATAGATACTAAGATTAAGTATTTATCGGCTCATAAATACTTAAGAAAGGATTTACGCGTTGGGTTTACGAAACGAGTATAGCACTGAAACTTCTCATGAAGAGGAATTGCAAGAGCCAGAAAAGTATAAAGTTATACTTCTAAATGATGATTACACCTCTATGGATTTTGTGGTGGAGATACTTGTAACGATTTTTCACCACTCTATAGAGAAAGCCGTAAATATTATGCTTAAGATCCATAGAGAAGGTGAGGGAGTTTGCGGCGTCTATACTTATGAGATTGCTGAGACGAAAGTCGAACAGGTTAGAAAAAAAGCGAGAGAAAACGAGTATCCTTTAAGAGTAAGAATGGAGAAGGCATGATGTTAAGTAAAGAGTTAAACTCTATATTGAATGAAGCGTTAGCTCATGCGAAAGAGAAAAGGCATGAGTATATAACTATAGAACATGTATTTTACGTATTGTTGGAAAATGAACAAATTCAAAATATTTTGAAAAAATGTGGAGCGAATATCGAGTTTTTGAAAGAGAGGATAAGATCTCATCTTGAATCCGTTTTTAAACCGCTCCCTGAAGATATAGCGCACAGTCCTTTTGAGACGGTTGCGCTTGCGAGAGTGATAGATTCTATGATAGCCCATGTAAAAGGGGCGGAGAAGAGAGAGGCAAGCGTAGAGGATCTTTTGGTGGCTTTATATGAAGAGGAGAGATCTTATAGCGTATATCTTCTAAAACAGCAAGGTGTTACCAAGTTTAAGGTAATAGACGTAATTACGGACGAGAGATTGAAAGATAGAGTGAAGATCAAAGAGGACGGAGATCTCGCAAACTTTAGTATAGATTTGATTCAGCTTGCTAGAGAGGGAAAAATCGATCCTTTGATAGGCAGAGATAGAGAACTAAATAGAATGATGCAGATTCTTTGTAGAAGAAAGAAAAACAATCCCATTTTGGTGGGAGAGCCGGGAGTAGGTAAAACCGCTATCGTAGAGGGATTGGCTCTTAAGATCTACAAAGAAGAGGTTCCTGATATTTTAAAAGACGCTTCTTTGTTTGCTTTGGATTTGGGAGCTATGCTTTCGGGTACGAAGTATAGAGGAGATTTTGAGAAAAGATTGAAAGGTCTTTTAAAAGAGCTTGAAGAGATTGATAATGCGATTTTGTTCATAGATGAGATTCATACGATAGTGGGAGCTGGCGCTACGAGCGGAGGCTCTATGGATCTATCAAATCTTTTGAAACCGGCATTGGCAAGCGGAAAAATCAAATGTATAGGAGCTACAACTTATAGCGAATTTAGAAACTTTTTCGATAAAGATAGAGCTCTTAGCAGAAGATTTGCAAAAATCGATGTTGATGAACCGAGTTTGGAAGATGCTTATAAGATTTTAGAAGGCTTAAAAAGCAAATATGAGGATCACCATAAGGTGAAATATACTACCGAAGCTTTGAAAAGTTCGGTAGAGCTTGCCAAAAAATATATAAACGATAGATTTTTACCCGATTCCGCTATAGATTTGGTAGATGAAGTGGGAGCTTCTTATCATTTGGAGGATAAGGAGAGTAGAGTAATAGATAGAAAAGAGATAGAGGAAGTCTTGGCTAAGATGGCCAATATTCCGGCAAGACAGGTTAGCGTTGACGATAAAGAGGTACTAAAAAATCTTGAGAAGAATTTGAAAGCGAAAGTTTTCGGTCAAGATAGAGCGATAGAAGAGCTTACTATGGCTATAAAGAGATCGAGAGCCGGCCTTGGAAATCCGAACGCCCCTATAGGCTCTTTCCTTTTTGCAGGGCCTACCGGAGTGGGTAAAACCGAGGTTGCCAAACAGCTTGCAAACGAGCTTGGAATACATTTCGAGAGATTCGATATGAGCGAATATATGGAGAAACACACCATAAGCAGGCTCATAGGAGCGCCTCCGGGATATGTAGGATTTGAAGAGGGCGGACAGCTTACCGAAGCTATAAGAAAGCATCCTTATACGGTATTGCTTTTGGATGAGATAGAAAAGGCTCATCCGGATTTATTGAATGTTTTGCTTCAAATTATGGACAATGCGACATTGACGGATAATAGCGGTAACAAAACAGATTTTAGAAACGTAATTTTGATAATGACGTCCAATCTTGGAACAAAAAACGGAAATCAGATGGGATTTACCAAAAATAGCAGTTATAAAACCGATAGCGCCATCAAAGATTTCTTTGCGCCCGAGTTTAGAAACAGACTCGATGCGATCGTTCATTTTCAGCATTTGACCGAAGATATTATGATTAATATCGTAGAGAAGTTTTTAAGAGAGATAGAAGAGCAGTTGAAAGATAAAAATATCAAAATAGTAGCCGACGAAGAGGCCAAAAGATATTTGGCAAAAGAGGGTTATAGCGAGGAGCTTGGCGCGAGAGTTATGAAGAGAACTATTCAAGAGAGAGTCAAGACTCCTTTAACGGATGAGATACTTTTCGGTAAACTGCAAAACGGCGGAACGGTTTATCTAAGTATGAAGAACGGAGAGCTTCATTTAGATTTTAGAGATGAGTGATAAAGTTTATATTCCGAGACTTAGCAAATTTAGCTATATCTTTCCGGATCCCAGGGACTCCTCGAAAGAGGGGCTTGTAGCGTGGGGAGGAGATCTAAGCCCCAATCGTATCCTCTCCGCTTACGCTCAAGGAATATTTCCTTGGTATAATGAAGAGGATCCTATTCTTTGGTGGTCTCCCGATCCCAGACTCGTTCTTTTTCTTGACGATATCAAGATTTCCCGCTCCCTTAGACAAAGTATGAGAAAATATAAGGTTAGATTCGATACCGATTTTGAGAGCGTTATTAGAATGTGTAGGGAAGTTAGGGTTTCGAAAAACGAGAAGACTTGGATTTTGGAAGAGGTTATCGAGAAATATACGCTTTTGCATGAGATGGGATTTGCTCATAGTGTGGAAACTTATGACGAAGATGGTAGACTCATAGGAGGACTTTACGGAATTTCTCTTGGCGGAGTCTTTTGCGGGGAGTCGATGTTTAGTATCAAAAGAGACGCTTCGAAAGTAGCTTTGGCGGTGCTTACCGAGAAACTTAAAGAGTGGGATTTCGATTTTATCGATTGTCAGGTTCCTTCCGATCATCTAAAAAGGATGGGTGCAAAAGAGATAGATAGGGACTCTTTTTTGGATCTTTTGCAAAAAGCGCTTCAAAAACCTTCGAAAATAGAGAAGTGGTAGCTTTTTCTTCTTATTAATTTACTACTTGCTATAATTTCCCGATATTGTTTTTAAAATATATTTATTAAGGCTTACGATATGGATTATTTTGTGCATGAATCCTCTTATGTGGATGACGGAGTTTTTATAGGTAAAGGAACGAAAATTTGGCATTTTTGTCATGTGTTGTCGGGTAGTTTTATAGGTAAAAACTGCTCTTTCGGTCAAAATTGCGTAATCGGTCCGAAAGTTAAGATAGGTAACGGCGTAAAGGTACAAAATAACGTATCGATTTATGAAGGGGTTGAGATAGAGGACGACGTATTTTTGGGTCCTTCTATGGTTTTTACTAATGTTATAAATCCAAGAGCCTTCATTCAAAGAAGAGAGGAGTTTAAAAAGACTCTTTTGAAAAAGGGTTGTTCTATCGGGGCGAACGCAACGATAGTTTGCGGTATAACTATAGGGGAGTATGCTTTGATAGGAGCGGGAGCTGTCGTAAATAGAGATGTTAAGCCTTTTGCCTTGATGGTCGGAGTGCCCGCAAAGAAGATAGGTTGGGTAAGCAAAGCCGGAAATAGACTTGATTTTGATGAAAACGGATTTGCGAAAGATCCGACGGATGGTAGCGAATATCTGTGGGATAGAGAGAAAGATATAGTAAAACTTATAAAGGAATGAGTATGAAGATAGATTTTGCCAATTTACAGCTTCAATATCAAAAATATAAAAAAGAAATAGATGAAAATATTCAAAAAGTTCTAAACAGATCAAATTATATAATGGGAGAGGAAATCTATAAGCTCGAAGAGGAGTTAAGCGAGTTTTGCGAAGCTAAATATGCCGTAGCTTGCGGAAGCGGAACGGATGCTTTGCTTTTGGCGCTTCTTGCCATAGATATCAAGCCCGGAGACGAGGTTATCACCACTCCTTTTACTTTTATAGCTACTGCCGAAACGATAGCTCTTTTGAGAGCCAAACCGGTTTTCGTAGATATAGATGAAGAGACTTATAATATAGACGCATCGAAAATAGAAGAAAAAATCACTCCTTCTACGAAAGCCATTATTCCCGTATCTCTTTACGGTCAGCCTTCCGATATGGACGAAATCAACGAAATAGCCGAAAAGTACGGTTTGACGGTAATAGAGGATGCGGCTCAAAGTTTCGGTGCCACATATAAAGGTAAAAGGAGCTGTAATCTTAGCAAAATAGGCTGTACGAGCTTTTTCCCCGCCAAACCTTTGGGATGCTATGGAGACGGTGGGGCCGTTTTTACAAGCGATGAGGATCTGGCAGTGAAGATGAAGCAGCTTAGAGTTCACGGGCAGGATAGAAGATATCATCATAAATATATCGGTATGGGAGCAAGACTCGATACGATTCAAGCGGCGGTTTTGTTGGCGAAACTTCCTCATTACGAAGATGAGATCTCTTTAAGAGAGAAGGTTGCTTCCAAATATAGCGAAAATCTTAAAAATACTTCCGTAATTACGCCGAAGATAAAGAACGATAGAAAAAGTGTCTGGGCGCAATATTCCATAAGAGTAAAGGATAGGGACAATCTTCAAAGCTTTTTGAAAGAGAAGGGGATTCCTACGGCCGTTCACTATCCTATGCCTTTGCATTTGCAGGAGTGTTTTGAGTATTTGGGATATAAAGAGGGAGATTTTCCAATAGCCGAAAGAGTTAGCAAAGAGATAATGAGTCTTCCTATGAATCCGTTTTTAAAGAGTGAAGAGATACAATATATTACCGATTCCATAAAATCTTTTTTGTAGGAGGATTTCTTGAAAGAGGGATTTAACGAATATGGAGAGCCTACGTTAAGGGAGATGGACGATTATAAAGGTACCCATTCGGAAGAGAAGAAAAACGTTATCAAATGGGTAATTATAAGCGGCTTGATTTTGGGAGCCGTTTTCGCTTTGGCGAGATGGTATTTTTGGGATGCGGGAGAACCCGATCTAAATAGAGATCAGGTGATTATAAAGCACTATTAATTTAAAAATAATTTTAAATAATCAAAATTGCTACTTAAGTAGCAGAAAATTTAAGTATATAGTGCTAAAATCTCTTTAAATATTTATATAAAGGAGGCTGAAATGGCAAAACTAACTGAATTTGAACAAAATGTGTTCGAAAGAATCAAAGAGCAAATAGCCTTAAACAAAGATAAACCGGAGCTCGGTAACGTAGATATGGAAAAAGCGATAGAGCTTTTAAAAGAGGTGGGAGCTATTTTGCTCGATGTTAGACCTCCGGCCAAAGTGAAAGGAGAAAATGCCGAAGAGGCCGATATTCCTGACGCTTACTACACTCCTTATACGGAATTTGGCGAGTATTTGGATATTTTACCCGACGATAAAACCACTCCTATAGTTGTAGCATGTTTGAAAGGTTGGTTTGCAAATAGAGTGAAAGGCTATTTGGAGTGTTTGGGATATGAGAACGTGTTTGTTTTCGGAGGCAATATTGAAGATTGGATAGCTGCTCATAAAGCTCATGCCAATAAATAAACTCAAAATTTTAAGCGGTCTTTTGGCCGCTTTTTTTATTTTTAGCGGTTGTAGAGAGATATATACCAAAATTTATAACGAAAAAGAGGCCAAAAAGCCCATCTCCTGTCTAAATATCGAATCCGACAATTTAGTGATTGAATATGTTGTAAAAAACAGACCATTTATAAAAAAACTTCTTAAAAAAGAGTGCCCCTATCTTCTTAAGATCACCTCAAACTACGTAACTTCCTGCTCTTCCGCACAAGCTAAGGCTTTAGGCAGCGACTTTGACGGATTTGTAAGATTTGAGATATTGAAAGATAATGATTTGATTTATAGAAATCAAAGAGATTTCAAAGGTACTTTTGATAATTTTGTGGCGGATTCTTTGATAGATAGAATGAGAAAAGATTTGAATTTCAAAGAGTGAAGAAGGAGCCTAAAGCCCCCTCTTTTTATTTTTTGATGCCATATTTTTTGGTGAGATTATCAAACTCTTCGGATGCCAAGAATTGATCCAAAACCTCATCTCTTGTCATTCCGTTTTGAAGCTGTCCTACCCAATATTCAAGGCCGCCTTTATCCGGATTTCTTCCAAATACCGCCTTATAAGCCGTTTTTACGAACTCTTCGTCACTTAAGTTTTTGTTTTTCATCTCTTCGGAATTGAAGAATTTGTGCACAAGTTCGGATGCCGTTACCTCATCGGATTTAAGAAGATTCGACCAATAGTTAACTCCCGCCGGATCCGCATCTCTTCCTAAAACGTAAGCATACATTCTCTCCAAAAATGCTGTGAGTTCATCCTCTTGATCATAAGGAGGAATGGTGTACTCTTCCACCGCCATTTGATCGAATTCGTTAGAAAACGCAAATTCGTAGAAAAGAAGCTCTCTTGTCAATCCCTCGTTTTGCAATTGATTTACCCAATACTCCAGACCTTCTTGATCCGGCTCTCTTCCAAGGAGTATTTCGTAAGCCATAGTTACGTACTCTTCATCGCTTAAATCTTTTTGTTGAAGCTCTTCACTATGAAAGATGTCTTTAGCCACGTCGGTAGCGCTTACTTCTCCGTTCATAATTTTTTGCATCCAATACTCAGAACCGCTTGGATCGGGTTCCCTTCCGAATGCATGTTTATATAGATTTTCTATATAACTTTTAGCTTTTGTAGGATCCGTTTTAGGTTTTTTACCGTGATCGGAGCTTCCGCCGTTTTGACCTCCGCTCTGTTTATCTCCTCCGCTTGCGTTTTGATCGTTACCTTGTCCTCCTTGGCCTTGTCCGCCGCCTTGGCCTTCACCGCCCATATCGCCGTTTAATACTTTCGTAAAAGCATCAAGATGTTTTTCGCTACCTTCTTTCAATTTTTCATAGATGGCTTTTATATCGTCAGGGGCATTTACCATTCTCTCTTCAAGGTCAGCTATATCGGTTTTTTCTATATCTATTCCGACTTTCAAAGCCTCCTCTTGAGATTCCATTCCTCTTGCCATTAAAGAATCGTATAGAGATTGAATTGCCGAGTCGTTGAACGTTCCTACTTCATCGCCGACCGGAACGGGGATGGAGTATTTATCGAGCAAAGCTTTTACCGCATTCATATGAGTTTGTTCGGCGTTTGCTATATTGCTAAATATATTGAGTCCCCATTTATTTCCCAAAAGTGTGTAGACATCCCTTGCCATTTTCTCTTCTTGATACATATAGACAAGTCCCTCTTTTTGCTCGGGTGTTAGATCCGCTACCGGATAGCTGTTTACTATATCGTTATAGTTTTGAACCTCTCCTATAGAGCCTCCCGAACCGTTTGCATGTCCTCCTTGGCCTTGTCCGCCGCCTTGGCCTTCACCCGAAGTATCCCCGTTTAAATTTCTTGTAAAAGCGTTTAGATGTCTTTCACTACCTTCTTTCAATTTTTCATAGATGGCTTTTATATCGTCCGGCGCACCTACCATTCTCTCTTCAAGATCGGCAATATCGGTATTTTCTATATCTATTCCGACTTTCAAAGCCTCTTCTTGAGACTCCGTTCCTCTTGCTATCAAAGATTCATACAAAGCTTTTATATTTGGATCTACAAAGTCTCCTATCTCATCGCTAACCGGAACGGGGATGGAGTATTTATCAAGCAAAGCTTTTACCGCGTTCATGTGAGTTTGTTCGGCGTTTGCTATATTGTTAAATATTTGAAGTCCCCATTTATCGCCCAATACTTTATAAACGTCCCTTGCCATTTTCTCTTCTTGATACATATAGACAAGTCCTTCTTTTTGCTCGGGTGTTAGATTTGCTACCGGATAGCTGTTTACTATATCGTTATAGTCTTTGGCTTCACCGATGTAGCCGCTGTCGTTTGAAGAGGAACCGTTTCCGTAACCGGGACCTTTTTTGTAATCTTTTACAATAATATCCGAATTCATATCGTAAGCGTAAACCGATCCCATAAGTAGACTGCTTAAAAGTGCAGAGATAACTATTTTGTTCATTTTTTCGCTCCTTTTATTTTTTTCTTACGATAAAATGATAGCTATAAAGTGTTAGCTAAGTGTTAACAGTAAGTTTCATATATTAATATTTAGTTAATATTGCTTTAGTATCATAAAAGGGCAAGATCTAAATTAGGAGAAAATATGAAAAAATCGATTAAATTGACGCTTATTGGCTCTTTTGCCGCTTTATCTCTATTTGCGGGTGAGAGCGGTGCGGAACTTTTTAAAGAAAAGTGCGCGGTTTGTCATATGCAGACCAAACCTACGCCTGAGCAGAAAAGAAATATGGTCGCTCCTCCTATAATGGGAGTAATGTTTCATGTAAAAGAGAAGTATGGGGATGACAAGAAAAAGGCTATAGAGTTTATTAAAGATTATGTTATGAATCCTTCCGAAGATAAAGCTCTATGTCTTCCGAGATCCATAAAGAGATTTGGTTTGATGCCTTCTCAAAAAGGAAGCGTAACACAAGAGGAGCTTGAGAAAATAGCTGAATATATGTACGATAATTTTCCTCCAAAAGGCTTCAAACATCCTAAAATGAAATAAGTCTATAGGGATTGAGGAGACTCAATCCCATACTTTTTTTTTTAGATGACAAGGATCTATAGCTCTTTTTTTGAAATAGTCTTGATGATACTCCTCGGCTTTGTAAAATTTATGTTCTTTTGCCGGAATTAGTTTGGTTGCTACTTTTTTATTGAATCTCTTTTCATACTCTTTAATTAGTTCCAAAGCTATATTTTTTTCCTCTTCGTCGTTGTAAAAAATTGCCGATAGATACTGCTCTCCGATATCGGGGCCTTGGCCGTTTGTCTGTGTGGGATCGTGAATCTCGAAAAAGAGTTTTGTAAGATCTTTAAAAGAGATTTTTTTAGGATCATATATTACTTCTACCGTCTCAAGATGTCCCGTATTTCCCGTGCATACCTCTTCGTAGCTCGGGTTTTCGACTCTTCCTCCCATGTAGCCCGAATGAGCCGCGTATACTCCCTCAAGCTTGTCAAAATAGTGTTCCACTCCCCAAAAACATCCTCCCGCGAAATAGGCCTTTTTTGCGCCCAATTCGTCCGCGCTTTTAAAATCCAAAGATATGGAATTTACGCAGTGGCGGGTATTTTTGGGAGTGAAACCTTCGTTTTCGAAAACGTGTCCTAAGTGAGCTTTGCAGTTTTTGCAAATAATCTCCACTCTTCTTCCGTCAGCATCTAAAACTCTCTCTACGTTATCTCCTATCTGATCGTCAAAACTCGGCCATCCAGTGCCTGAATTGAATTTGTCCTTGGATCTGAAAAGAGGTGTTTGACATCTTTTGCACAAATATATTCCGTCTTCATAAAAGTCATAGTATTTACCGCTAAAGGGCATCTCCGTACCTTTGTGCACAATTACTCTCTCTTCTTGGGGTGTTAGTTTCTTATACTCTTTCATTTTCAATCCTTAATAATTTTTATTTTTAGTCCAAGTATGGTATAGAATTTTTCTTAGATGGAGATTAGCCTAATTTAGGCCTTTGGCGGAAAAATTAAAATTTTATTCATCTTAAATAATAAAGTTAGTTTTTAATTTTTGCAGATTTTTTACAAAATAGTCCTAAAATGCTGAAAAAAATGAAAGGAATGGGAATTGAAAGAGATCGCAAAAAAAGTTTTACCTCTAAGCCTGATAGTCGGTCTTAGATTTTTCGGTCTGTTTATAGTTTTGTCCGTTTTATCTCAATACGCTTTGACTCTAAAGGGCGGAACGGCTTTTTTGGCCGGTTTGGCCGTGGGCGGATACGCTTTGACTCAAGCCGTATTGCAGGTGCCTTTTGGAGTGCTTAGCGATAAGATAGGCAGAAAGAAGACTATCTTAATCGGTCTTTTGCTCTTTGCCGTCGGTTCCGTAATCTGTGCTATTTCGGGGGATATCTATACGCTTTTGGTGGGTAGATTTTTGCAGGGAGCCGGAGCTATAGGATCGGTGGTTACCGCTATGATAGCCGATTATGTGAGAGAGGATGAGAGAGCTCACGCAATGGCCGTTATGGGGATGGTTATAGCTCTATCTTTCGCGGTTGCTATGGTGTTTGGACCGTTAATCGGCGGATTTTACAGCGTAAGCGCTCTTTTTTGGCTAACAGCTTTCTTGGCTTTGGCGGCTTTGGCTATTTTGTTTACGGCCGTTCCGGAGCCTCCGAAAATAGTTCACTCCTATAGTGAAGAGGAAGCTAAAATAAAGCATGTTTTTAAGGATAAAGATCTTGTTAGAATGTATATAACTTTTCTATTTCACAGCTCCACAATGGCTATAGCCTTTTTTATCATTCCCATCTTACTAAAGCAGAAGTTCGGAGTTCCGCCTGAGGGTTATTGGAAAGTCTATATTCCTGCCGTGATTTTTGGAATCATAGCTATGGGGCCGGCCGCGGTTTTTGGAGAGAAATATGCGAAAGGAAAAGAGGTTTTTATAGTATCCATTCTTTTTATAGCCGCTTCTTTTATATTGATGGGATTTAGCTCTTCTTTGTTTTGGTTCGGTGTGGGAGCGGTGTTTTTCTTTATAGG
>JAADDG010000060.1 GCA_013154075.1 Campylobacterota bacterium
AATAAAATTATTTATAGTATAATTTTATGTTAAAATTTGCCGGCCAAAAAAATAAGGATATTTCGAGATGGAAAAGAAGATTTTTGTATTTTTTATCTTTATGATTTCTCTTTTTGCCGATTCCATAGGAATTGTTAAGAATTTTCACGGATATGTGGAAATCAAAAGAGGTGAGAAGATTATTCCGGTGAAAAAGGGGCTCTCCGTTAAAGAGGGAGATTTGATTTTGACTAAAGCTTCAAGCGGAGTGGGGATAGTTTTCGAGGACGGATCTTTGCTCTCTTTGGGGGAGAAGAGTATCTTTTCGGTAAAAAGATATCTTTTTAAACCTCAAAAGAGCGAATATGACATAGATTTGAAATTAAACAGAGGCAAAGCCGCTTTCTCCTCCGGAAAAGTCGGAAAACTCGTCCCCGCTTCTTTGAAATTCAGAGTTCCGGAAGGAATGGTCGGTATTAGAGGAACCAAATTTTTGGTTTCGGTTAAATAAAGGGGTTTGTCGTGGAAGGAATCGTAGTTGTTTTGATTGCGGCCGTTTTGGCGGTTTTGAGACCGGAACCCCAAACGGAGATAATTTTGGTCGATAACGATAAGAAGCATAACGCCATCGTCGTATCCACCAAAGGAGGAGAGGTTGTTGTGGATAAGCCTTATATGGAGGTTAGTTTAAGGGATGAAAAGAAACCCCCTTCTCCTCCCAAGCCTATTTCTAAAGAGGAGGTTGAAAAGGAGTTTAAAGATACTTTGAAGCTTTTGCCTCCGAAACCCGTAACTTTGATGCTCTATTTTAAAAATAATTCTACCGAGCTTACCGACGAATCCAAAGAGAAACTTGAAAAGATTTTGAATATCGTAAAAAAGAGAATGCCTTGTTTGGTGGATGTGATAGGACATAGCGATACGGTCGGGGATAAGGATAAAAACGCCGCCTTATCTTTAAAAAGAGCGAAAATCGTTATGAATATGCTTATAAAAAAGGGAATAGATCCGTCTCTTCTTAGGGCCAAAGGATATGGAGAGAACGATTTGGTCGTAGAGACGGCGGATGAGGTTAGCGAACCTAAAAATAGAAGCGTAGAGATATTTATAAAATAACGGTTCGGAATGAAGAGTATAATCAAAAAGACCGCCTTTTCAGTCTTTATATCTTTTACTGTAATTTTTTATTTCATAATTTTTGAAAATCAAAATTTTATAAAATACATAGATTATAAATTTTACGATGCCATCTCTTTCATTTTGAAAAAAGACTCCAAAAACGAAAGCTCAAACTGCGTAGTGGTGGATATAGACGAAGAGAGTATGAATGTTTTGGGACAGTGGCCTTGGCCGAGACTCGTTATGGCCAATCTTATAGATAAGATCGGCTCCTACTATCCCTCCATCATAGGTCTTGATATACTTTTTCCAAATAGAGACAGAACCTCTCCTTTGGAGATAGAGAGATTTTATAAAGATTTTTTCAAAATAAATATTAACGTCTCGAACGTTCCCGAATATATGAAAGATAACGATAAAATTTTCGCTTCTTCCTTGAAGCGAAACGGAGTCGTTTTGCCTATCTATCTCTCTAACAAGAATTTCGGAGGGGATTGCGAGGATATAATCTATCCTAAAAAGAAAGTTCCCCCGTTTTTTGTCAATGATCCCATAAAAAGCGCTTTTATGCTCTGTAACTATCCTATTTTGCAAAAGAGTGTGGAAGATTTTGGATTTTTGAACGTATCTATCGATGAAGACGGTATTTTTAGAAGAATACCTCTTTTTATGGAATATAAGAATTTCTTGATCCCCTCTTTTCCCCTCTCTTTACTTTTATCTTTGGATAATTTGAAAATAGAGGGGGAAAATAGAGTTTCGGTTTTGGGACATTCCATAAAAATGGATGATAAAAGCAGAGTTTTGTTAAATTTCAATTCTCCGATAGCCAAAACGATCTCCGCGGTGGATATTTTAAGAGGCGAAGCCGATCCGGAACTATTTAAAGGAAAGATCGTCATAGTGGGATCTTCCGCAATAGGTTTGTATAGAAGCTATATGAACGATTTTCACGAGAAAGTCTCCGGTATTAGAATATACACTACTATGATAGATAATATTTTGGATAACTCTCTTTATGTTCAGCCCGAATATTTTAAAAAATTAAATATATTTATAGCTTTTGTCTTTTCTTTGCTTATATCCTATTTTCTTTTTAAAAGATGGTATATAATGATTTTGTCCGTCTTTTTAGGTGCTACCTTTTTTAGTGCCGCTTCTTTAATTTATATGTACGATCGAAACGTATATATTTCCATAGGATATTTTTGGACTCCTTTTGTAATCTATTTCTTTTTCGTCTCTCTACTATTTGCCGTTATAAACCATATAGAAAAAAGATATTTTTATAAAGAGCTTGCAAAGTCCCATAGTGCGGCGCTTGAAAGTATCACTTTGGTAGCGGCTATGAGAGACGACGAGACGGGAGGGCATCTTATTAGAACGAAAAATTATATAAAACTTTTGGCTCAATATCTTTATGATAAAAGATTGTATAGAAAATATTTAAATCCGAAATTCATAAAACTTTTATATGAAGCCGCTCCGCTGCATGATATAGGTAAAGTCGGCATTCCGGATCATATTCTTAAAAAAAGAGGCCCTTTTACCAAAGAAGAGTACGAGATAATGAAAAGACATACCATTTTGGGTAAAGAGATGATAGAAAAGGCTATGAAAAATTATGACAAAAACGAGTTTTTACAAATTGCCTGCAGTATCGCCTATCATCATCACGAAAAGTGGGACGGCAGCGGTTATCCTCAAGGACTCAAAGGTGACGAGATACCGATAGAGGGGCAGCTTATGGCTATTGCGGACGTTTATGACGCTTTGATATCCAAAAGGGTTTATAAGGATGCCTACTCCTATGAGGATGCGGAAGCTTTGATTATAAAAGAGAGCGGAAAAGCTTTCAATCCCGTTTTGGTAGAGGCGTTTAAAAATTTGAGATACGAATTTAGAAAAATAGGCGAAAAATATAAAGAGAAAGAGAGAAGAGTGGCCGAAGATAAAAAGCCCATTTATAGCAAAGCCTAAAATCTTCCGTTTGTCTTCTTAAAACTTCTTATTTGACTATCCGAAATTAAAAACGCTTTTTTTCGATATCTTAGTTTGAAATCTACTCTTTTGGGCAAAATCTGGTTTACCTTTTTTGTTATATATATCGGAAAGATAAAAAAATTTTTTTAAAGGACGATCTATGAGATAGGTATAAAAGTTTTCGTTATTAGGATAAGAGATGAAAGATAAAAGATTTTTTATATTGATACTTTTTATGATTTCCATATTGACAGGAAGGATTTGGGCAAATACTCAAAGCGGTGTTGCCGGTATATGTTACGCTCTTCCGGATGACGAGAAGGAGATTATAAAGTTCTATCCAAGTCCCGGGGCTTCGCCTCTTCCCACTCCTCAAAGAGTCTCTTTGTCTATGGAGTTTAACGGGGAGGGAAGCGCTTATAGAGCTACCGACGGTAAAATATACGCTTTTAAAAACGCTTACGACTCCGATAGTCAGCCTTCGAGTCTATATAGAATAGATCCGGAAACGGGTGCCGTTGAGCGTGTGAAATCGGATCTTTTGCCTTATAGCGTAGAGGGGGCGGAGTTTTATATAGATCCTAACAGCGGAGAAGAGACGTTATATGTCATTGCCAAAGAGTATCATTCCAAACTTTACGCTTTCGATCCCAATAACGATTGGGCTCTAAAGAGCGGTTATCCCAAAGATATTCACGGGGATACCACCTCTTTGGACAGTATAGCTATCAATCCCCATACCGGAGAAGCTTACGGTACGGACGATTACAATTATGACGGTAGAAAACCGAAACTTTTTACCATAGATCTCTCTACCGGATCCGCTACGTTTTTGACAAGGACGCAAGATATCGTCGATGCGGAGGGTTTAGCCTATGCCGCCGACGGAAATCTCTATATAGAAAACGAACTTAATTCTCACCATAGAATCTATAAGATAAATCCAAGTACCGGGGAACTTACCGAAGCTGTAAATTATGATTCGATTTCCGGAGATTTCGAGGCCATATCTTGTAACGGAGGAGATGCCAATCTTATTTTAAAAGCGCATGAAGATGTAAACGTTACGGAAGGAGATAGCGGATACAAACTTTTAACGCTATCTTTGAAACTAAATAGGCCGGTACCGAGCGGACAGACCGTAAGTATAGATTATGAGACTTCTGATATTACCGCAACTGCCGGAAGCGATTATGAAAGGGCGATAGGAAAGATTACGATTCCCGCAGGAAGCGATAGCGGAAGCGTAACTTTGAAAATTTTCGGGGATACGGTTTTGGAGGATGATGAGACGTTTTCTTTGAATCTGAGCGATGGAGCCGGCGGTTTGGTGATACCTGATTCGAATATCACTATTACAATTATAGACGACGATCAAAACGATACCGAAGATAAGCCTTTCTCTTGTGAAGGTGCTTTCCCTGGGCCCTTGAACTCCACACAAAAGAAACTCGATATTTTATCGGCCTCCATATACGGCACGAGAGATCATAAGCTCATAGCGCCTGGGATCAAACAGGGTGTTCAAAGCGATGTTTTGTGCGACGGAGAGGAGTGCGGATGGAGCGGAACCAAGGCGGCAAAGATAGATTTTGACGTAGATGGTAATCTTGGAAACGGTACGAGAGTGTTGAAAAACAACGTTACCATAGACGGAAGAAGCTCTCATGAGCAGCAGTTCAAAAAGATATACGGTTTTAGCGGAAAGACCATTAATCTTTATGGAGATCTGATTTTGCGAGTGAAAAAGAAGATCTCTTACAACAGCAGATGTACGATAAACGTAAAGCACGGAACGGTTATCATCTATACCGATCTATTCGAATTCGATTCCGGTACCACTCTGAATATAGACGATGACAGTAGGCTTATAATCATAGCCAATACTTTCGATTTCAATTCGGGAACCTCCAATAGTTACAATAGAGCCGATCAGTTTATAGTTTTGGCCAAAGATAAGCTTGAGATAGATTCCGGAGGGGAACTTAAGGGACTCTTTTATTCCGATGACAAGCTTAACGTAAGAAGCGGTGGAGAGTATATAGGAGCTTTTACCGGAGCGGATGTGGATTTTAATTCGAATAACACCATTCACTATGATTTTAATTCGGTTAGAGATTATTGTGGGGGATCTGGAGAGTCTTTTTTGAAGATTTCCGGAAAGATTTTCGAAGACGTAAACGGTGATAATCAAACTATGAAGCCTATAAGAGGTGTTAAGGTAAAACTTTATAAAGATAACGGAGATAATACGATAAACTCTTCCGATACGTTTATAACCTCTACGCTTACTAATGAAAAGGGAGAGTATAGTTTCGATGTATCCGATAAAGGTTCGTATTTCGTATCGGTGGATTCCAAAACCGTCTCTCCGACTAACGGGTTAAATAGCGGATATAGTCTAAACGACGTTTGGGCGGAGCAGACTTATGCTCCAAAAGGCGGACTTTGTGTGGACGGAGAGAGAGGAACCGTAGTAAGAAGCTCTTTAGGAAGCTGTTATGGTGGAAGAAGAGGAGCTTTGAGCGACGATTCTTCATCTCCCGACAAGTTCGAACATGTCGCTTTAGTATCGTTGGAGGATAGAAACGTAACAGATGTGAATTTCGGTTTTAGTTTCAATGTGGTAACCAACGTCAACGACTCTTCCAATCTTCAAGGAAGTTTCAGGCAGTTTATAAAAAATGCAAACGCCGTTAAAGGTGCCAATCATATGAGATTTGTTCCGGTTGTGGCCAAAAACGAATCTAAATGGTGGAAAGTGAAACTATCTTCCGCTCTAGATGTGATTGAAGATGACAAGACTACGATAGACGGAGTGGCTTATAGTATTAGTGACGGAGTTACTGTAAGAGATGAAAACGGAGGATCGGCAGGTAGAGGAGGCGAGAGAGTCGGAGCCGGAGAGGACGGAGTGGAAAATAGCTCGGATGAGAAGAATCTTCCTTTATATTTTAGAAAAGAGTTCGAGATAGACGCAAACGACAAATTCGCCTCTATAGGAAACGGTGAGACAAATAGGGGTGTTTTGATAATAAAATCCTCTGATAATAAAATCAAAGATATCTCTATTTTCAATGCGGCTTGGAAGAATAGGGAAAATAGCGACAAAGGCTCTGCCATATTGATAGGGGGAGGAGATAGAAACGTAATAGAGGCGAACTTTATAGGCGCAAGAGCTGATGGAAGCGATCCCGGGAAGGGCAAAAGAGCCAACAACGCCGTTTATCATAAAGCGGGTTATGCCTTAATTACGAAAAACTATGTAGCTCATATTCACTATACCGGAATTTGGGCTTCAAGCAAATGCGATATTACTTACAACCATCTCTATTATCCCTCTTACGAACCTTACGGAGACGGTATTACTTATGAGGATAGTAACGGAGATGATATATCTATCAAATATAACTTTATAGAAAATGCGGAGGCTTACGGAATAGAAGGTTGGGAGGCTCAAAGTTCGGTTACTATAGAAAACAATACTCTCTCTTCCAACGGAAAAGGATCCTCCGATCCGGCAAACGGAGGAGAAAACGGCGGTATCAGGCTCTATGGAGATGGAAACGGCGTTCGCTTTAACGTAATCAAAAATCATCCGGGTGCGGGCGTCGTAGTCGCTTCCGGGAAGAGAAACTGGATTTCCAAGAACGTTTTTTACGGAAATGGGGGACTTTCCATAGATATAGATCAAACCCATTCAAGCGGCAATATAAACGGTGACGGAGTAAATCCAAACGACGGGAAAATTCTATTTTCAAAACCCAATAAAGGTATGGACTATCCTATTATAACTTTGGCTAAAAAGTTAGGAAACTCTTTGCATATAGAGGGTTATGTGGGTAAAAAGAGTAAAAAAATAGGAGGAGTTCATACTATAGAGTTTTATAAAGTCGTTGATGACGGCAACAGCGATGCCGAAGCGGAGAAGGGAGACGGCAAATCTTTGCCTCACGGAAAGGGAAAATGGTATTTGGGAAGCTGTCAAAGCGAGAGTGACGGGACTTTTGATTGCGATATTCAAATACCATCTTTCGTATCTTATGAGCAAGGAGATCTTTTAACCGCCACCGCTACGGATTCGAATAAAAACACTTCGGAATACGGCTGTATGATAGATGAGAAGAAAGTCTCTCTTTTTATAGAGGATGCGAACGTAACGGAGGGAAATAGCGGAGAGAGAAATATAAATTTCAAAATTACTTTAAGTGAAGCCGCAGGCAAAGAGGTGAGCTTTTATTATAAAACCTCGGATTTGACGGCTAAAGTTTCGGATAGAGACTATAAGGAGATTCCTTCCACTAAACTCGTTTTGGAAGGAAACGTCACTTCCTACGTGATATCCGTACCGGTTTACGGAGATACGAAAATAGAAAACAACGAAACTTTCGAGCTTTTACTCTCAAATCCGTCCTCTAATCTTATTTTGCAAAAAAATGGAGCGATAGGAACTATTATAAACGATGACGGGGATATGAAGCCTTTTGTATGTGACGATACGATGTATATGTCAAGTAACAGTGTGGATATGCCCGATAAAATAAAGTTATTCTCGATAGATACGCAAACTCATCCTTTCAATTTCATACAAATAGGGGAAGCCTACAAAGATACCTATAACGCTTTGGGATACAATCCGAAAGACAATTTCCTTTATGCGCTTTTTGAAAACACTCTTTTGAGAATCGATAGAGACGGAAAGGTTATGGAGCTTGGAGTTGTAGAGGGGCTTCCAAATTATCAGCTCTATTCGGGAACTTTCGATTCGAACGGTTATTATTACGTAGCCGGTAAATATGACGATAGCGATCCAAATATCTATAAAGTGGATATAGATTCGATGAGAGTTGTGGACACTATCGTTATGAAAAAGAGAATTACCGTTTACGACTTTGCTTTCGATAAGGATGAGAAGTATCTTTTGACGGTGAACGACAGTAGCAAAAGATTTACGAAAATCTCCGTAACGGACGGAAACGTTACCGAAATAGGTCCGGTTCATATGAATTTTACGTGCGGAGCCGCCTATAGAGACGTGGAGGGAAGATTTTTCGTAAGCGACAGTTCTCAAGGTAAATTTTACGAATTCGATACCGATACCGGAGAGAAATTTTATCTCTCAAAATCGCAAGTGGCTCATTTAAACGACGGAGCCAATTGTCCTAACGCTCATCTCGTATTTACCGATTATGGAGATGCTCCGGCAAGTTACGGAGAAGCCAAAAGTTATATAGTTCAAAGTGTTAAACTCGGCAAAAATGTCGATCACGATAGTGAGATGTTGTCGGGAGATGACGCTTTGGGAGACGATAACAGGGATGAAGACGACGAAGACGGAGTGAAGATAGGAGGAGAGAGTCTTTCGAATAAGGTTTTTTATAGAAACGAAAATTATAATCTTAACGTAAGCGTAAAGGGAGGAGGTTATCTAAGCGGCTGGATAGATCTAAATAGAGACGGCGATTTCGAGGATGAGGGTGAAGAGATTTTGAAAGATAAAAACATCACTTCTACAAATTTCGATTTTAATTTCACCGTTCCAAATTCCGCGGCTACCGGAATCACTTATGCGAGATTCAGATTTTCTACGCAAAAGGATCTCGATTCCAAAGAGAGTGCAAAAGACGGAGAGACGGAGGATTATAAGATAATTATAGATAAGCTCGATTACAATCTCTCCGTAAGTGACGTAAACGTAACGGAGGGAAATAGCGGAGAGGATAAGAGTGTCAAAGTAACCGTTTCTTTGTCCAATAAAGCTCCTTTTATAAGCGGCGGTATAAAAGTGAAATATCAAACGAGAGACGATACGGCAAAAGCGGGAATAGATTATGAACCAGTTAGAGGAGAGCTTATTTTTAGTGGAAAAGAGAGAGAAAAGAACGTATCCATAACTATTCACGGAAACAATTTGCCTGAACCGGATAAAAGATTTATATTTTTGATAAAAGAGGCTAAAACGATCAGAGATACCGACATCCCTATAAATATGGAAAAAGAGGAGGGAGTGATAACTATCATAAATGACGATCATAGCACTTTTGACGTGATAGATGAGGATATTTCCAACTCCTCTTATCGAAGCGGAAAAGGGCTTAGAACGAAAATTGTAGGAAAAGACTTTAAGTTGAAAGTCGTAAATATGCTTGAAGACGGATCCATCATAAATTTTTATGAGCCGAATCCTTTAATCCCCACTATGCCTATACTTCTATCTTTAAAAGAGGGAAACAGCACTTCCGTTTTAAGAGATATTTACGGAAATCCGGTGGTAGCCGTAATGATTCCCGGAACATCCTTTTCTATAACGAACGCTCATATAAAAATAGATAGGGCTATAAAAAGAGCGAGAATAAGGATGAAGTATATAGATCTCTATTCCGTTTTCAACAAAACCAAAGATCCTTGTGTAGTAACGGCCGTAAATCAAAGCGATATAAAAGCGATGCCTCGCTGTATGAACGACTCATCCAAATATAAGGATCTGTTTGGAGAGAGAGCTTACGAGAGATGTATCATGAGGCACGGTTCTCCTTGTAGGGCGGATAGGAGAGGTAGAGGAGAGGCTCCTTATGATCATGCTTACGGATGTTACGAGTGTACGGCCGATGCTTTGGGCAACGTTATAGATTCAAGCGACGATTTCGCCGTTAGACCTTACAAATTCGATATAGATTTCTCCTCTTTAGATACAAAGGCCGAGGATGATTTTAGATTGAACGTAAAGGCTTTGCCGTGGGATTCCAACAACTCTTCGGTAAGCGGATATAATGAGTTAAACGGCACTTCGTTTAAACTTGATTACAATGAGACTAAAAGCGGATGTTTTGAGGGGAATATGACATTTAGCTCCTCTTTGAAATTTAACGACGGAAATCTAAGCGTTTTGGGCAGATACGACGAGATAGGAAAGGTTAAATTTCATATAGAGGAGATAAGAGGAAGAGAGTTCGCTTCGGTAGATAGCGACGATACTAATGATAGTTTGAGATTTATCGCTTCCTCTTCCAAAGATATGGATTTCGTGGCGGATCATTTCGATCTTTCGTGGAATCTATCCCAAGAGGGAAGAGGTTTTACCTACTATAGCGACGATCTTACTCATATGGGAGCTAAAGTTAACGTAAATATAAAAGCCAAAGGAAAAAACTCTTCTAAAGTTATGAAAAACTATAAAAGAGGATGTTATTCCAAAGATGTTACGTTAAAGATAAATTTCGATATCGATTCCAATAACACTTCCGATTTAACCATAAAATATTTGGATTACGATGATCCGGGAGTATTGAGAAGCGGAGGAAGCTTCGTTCCTTATTCGGTTGATCAAAACTTTACCGTAACGATAGACGACAGCAATTTTAGTGACGGAGAAGCTCTAAAGGTATATAAAGTGGGATTTGATAGAGATGATTCAAACGAGATGGAGCCGGCTATTTTGCAAATAAACGATATGAACGCTACAGATACCGATGGAGTGAGCGGATATAGAAGCGAGTCGGATAGGAAAGCTCTATTTTATTACGGTAGAGTCAATACCGTAGATCATATAGAGGGAGTGGATCCCATAATGACGAAAATTTATTACGAAGTCTATTGTAAACGCTGCGATAGAGCCAAATATCAGATAGATCAAAATCTAACGAGTGTAAATTCCCGCTTTTGGTACGGTAATTATAAGCACTCCGACGCCTCTTGCGGAAATATCAACAGCGCGGTTTCCATGAAAGGAACGACGATTATCAATATAAATCCGGTTTTTGACGCCAACGGAACTCAAGAGATCAATATGAGCAATTCAAACGCTCCTTATGCCGATACCATCAGACTTACGCCCTCTTCCTGGTTAACTTTCGGAGGTACGTCTTATAGAGAGTTTTCGGTTACGTTTCTAAATCCGAATACCCATTGGGCCGGTGAAGGTAAGCTCGGACATACCGTAGATGAAAAATCCTCTTTTAGAAAAAATAGAAAGATAGAGTGGTAGACTAAAAATGAAAAGGAGGCTTCAAGCCTCCTTTTTTTAGCAAGAGTAAGTGGATAGGAATTCGTAAGCCGTAGGTCTTGCCTCGTCAGGCCATACTTGAGTTTCAAATTTGTAATGTTGATAAGTATCTATAAACTCGTCTGTCATTACGGGTTTCAAGAAATCGTTATCGGCTATCAAAGCTTCCAAAGCTTCTCTTAGAGTGTGAGGCATTTGAGGAATACCTTTCTCTCTAATCTCATCGAGAGTCAATTCGAATAGATCCTCATCCATAGGACCTACTGGAACGATTTTGTTTTTGATTCCGTCAAGTCCCGCAAGCATCATAGCGGTAAACGCAAGGTACGGACATGCTGAGCTGTCAGGGAATCTAAATTCCGTTCTAACCGCTTTCTCTCCGGCTCCGTAAGGAATTCTACAGCTTGCCGATCTGTTTTGAGAAGAGTAAGTTAGGATTGAAGGAGCTTCAAATCCGGGAA
>JAADDG010000191.1 GCA_013154075.1 Campylobacterota bacterium
TGAAAGCGAAAAAATCCTGCATCTGCTTTACAAGCTCCTCCATACCGCTTTTTCCGGCCCCGCTAACAGCTTGATAAGTAGCTACATCCACCCTAACGATATCGAAAGCGTCATCCAAAGGCTTCAAAGCCTGCACCATCTGAATGGTAGAGCAATTAGGATTGGATATGATTCCTGTCTCTTTCCAAGCCGCGATATCCTCCGGATTGACTTCCGGCACCACCAAAGGAACATCCGGATTCATTCTAAAATGGCTCGTATTATCGATCACTACGGCTCCACCCTCTACCGCAAACTTCGCATAATGAGCGGACACCGAACCGCCGGCGCTAAAAAAGGCTATATCCACCTCATTCTCTTCAAAAACCGTCTCCGTAAGCTCTTTTACTTTATAACTCTCACCCTTAAATTCTATCTCGCTTCCCGCACTTCTGCTGCTTGCCAAAGGTAAAACCTCTCCTACGGGGAAATCCGTCTCTTCCAAAACTCTAAAAATCTCTTCGCCGACCGCACCGGTCGCTCCAACTACGGCGATATTGTATTTTCTCATCTCTAACTCACCTTTATATCATATTTTTTTATTTTCTTTTCCAAGCTTCGCATACTCATTCCAAGCATAGAAGAAGACTGCTTCAAATCATAGTTAAAATTCTCTAAAACTTCTATAATAAGCTCTCTTTCCATCTCGTTTATATCTTTTTTGGGTTTTCTGCTCTCCAAAAAAAGATCTTCTTTACTTATCTCCTCGCCTTCGCTAAGTACGGCTGCTCTCTCTATCACCGACAAAAGCTCTCTTACGTTTCCTGGCCAAGAGTAGTTTAAAAGCTCCTCTTTAGCCTCTTTCGAGAGTCTTTTTTCACTAAAGCCGTACTTTTTACAAATACCCTTCAAAGCCACTTCGGCGATCTCTACGATCTCCTCTCTTCTCTCTCTAAGAGGGGGAATGTTGATAGGAATGGTATTTAAACGATAAAAGAGATCTTCTCTAAACTCTCCCTCTTTTATCTTTTTATCTATGTCGGCATTTGTAGCGGAAATAATTCTAACATCTATTTTTATAGGTTTCAAGCCCCCAAGCCTCATAATCTCCTTCTCTTGCAAAGCTCTTAAAATCTTAGCCTGCAAAGAGATAGGCATCTCCGCTATCTCGTCCAAAAAAAGTGTCCCTCCGTCGGCAAGCTCGAAATAGCCCTTTTTGGAAGCGGTAGCATCGGTAAAAGCCCCCTTCTCATATCCAAAAAGCTCGCTTTCAAGAAGATTTTCGGGAATAGCCGCCATATTGATGGCCACAAAAGGTTTATCTTTTCTTAGAGAATTTTGATGTATATATTTGGCAAAAAGCTCTTTTCCCACTCCGCTCTCTCCCAAAAGCATCACCGAAGCGTCCGTTTTGGCGGCTCTTAAAGCAAAATCGAGAGTCTTTTGAAGTTTCGGAGAGATGGAGTAAAAAAGCTTTCTTCTCTCTCCTTTTCTTCTCTCTATCTTAACTTCCCTCGTATCCTCTTTGCCGACTCTTCTATCAGGTCTCTTCCTCTTTTCAAGAGGTTTTACCTTCTTTAGCTGCTCGACCCTCTCTATCGCCTGTACCAGCGTTTCTACTTCAAAAGGTTTCGTCAAAAAATCCTTCACACCAAGGCGCAAAAGCTCTATAGCGACGTTTAAATCCGCATTGCCCGTAATAACGATGATATCAAACTCCCCGCCAAGCTCTTTGGCAAACTCCACACCGTTTTTCTTAGGCATATTGATATCGGTTATTATAAGATCGAAACTCTTATCGAGCTTCTCCATCGCGTCTATTGCGTTTTTGAAAGTATGAACTTCGAACTGAGGATACTCTTTTAGAGAGATTTCGAGAGATTTTCTCATATTGATATCGTCTTCGACTATGGCTATCTTCATCCTCTCCCCGCTTTTGTAAAATTAGTCGAATGATATCAAAAAAAAGTTTGAATTAAAAGCTATAAAAATAAAAGACCATACTATTTCAATTCATCAGCATTTATATCCAAAGTATCACAAACTCTTTCAAACAATTCTTGAGCAAAATCCAAAACTTCTTTTATTTCCGCTCTTGAAGGTAAAGGTCGATTAAATGTAGGATATGCCTCTTCTATATGATATTTCGTAATCTTATCCAATAAATCCAACTTATCATCTAAATTAATAAAATCACTAACAAGCTTATATATTCTAACCAAATCGTGAGTCTTTAAAATTTGGCGATTTTCATAAGCTAAAAAAGCCTTTAACGCTTTTTCTACGGCATAATGAATTTCCACAGCCGTTACATCACTATAATGATTTGATTCATAAAAAAGTTTAGCTCCACTCAAATTATGCCAAGCCTTTTTAAGCCACTCTTTAGCACTAATCTCGTTCATACCAAACTTTTCCTCTTTGCAAAATATCAACTTTATAAAAATAGTCTTCTCTTTTTTCTATCTCTTCGGTGGGAGCGGAAAGGATATCTATACCTCCTATTTCATAATTCATTCTGATATCCCTAAGTCTTTTCATGGCTTCAAGCTCAAATTCTCTGATATTTTTCTCATTCAATCCGCTTTTTAACAAAAACAGATCGATATCACTCTCATCATTGGGATTTCCGTAAGCAAAAGAACCGAAAAGAATAATTTTATCCGGATTCAACGGTTTCAATCTCTCGACTATCAAAGTTCTCAACTCTTCCAAATCAACCACAAAAATCCTCCCGCTTTTTTCAGCTGCTATCCTAATTATAACACACGGATATCTAAAATCCCATATCCTTCAAAATTTCGCTAAACACTCTATATCTTTGCAAAGAGTCGGGATGAATCATCTTATAAACGATATCCGCTATATTTTTGGGAATGGTTTTGTCTATTTTATTGGGATGCAGAGGCTTTTTATTCCCCACCGGCATAAAATCGTAAATCTCCAAATAAGCCCTCTCGCCCGTCAATCTCTCGTATATCTCATTTCCGAAAGCAAAGATCTCAAAAGACTCCATCCCGCCAACGGGTTTAAATCTATTTAAAGTAAATCTATAATCCAATCCGCCTTTTTCAAGCACATAATTAAAACTCATCAAAAAGCCTATAGCCCCTTTGCTAAAAGCGCTCAAATACCTAAAATAAAAATCCTCGAAACTCTCCCTATCCAACCTATTTTCGGAATACTCCTTCATCAAATGGGACAAAAGCTCCTTTACCATAAAAAGAGGAACAGCCTTTAGAATAGTAACAGCCTCTTTTTTTCGGCTGAGGCTTCCTCCCATCAAAATATCGACAGCCTCTACCGTCTCTCCTTCATACTTCGTTTTAGCCCCGACAAATCCGATATCTCCCCACTCATGGATACCGCATCCCTTCACACAGGCACTCCAATACATCCTAATTTTCGCATCCTTTAAAGGAACCGCTTTCTCAAGATATTCAGCCGTCTCTATAGCATCGGGCTTGTTAGCTATCACACCGAAACTACACTCGTTTTTACCCGCACAGGCTACAAGATTGTTTTTATAAGGAGAGTCGATATTTTTGTACTTTTTGAAAAAATCGCTACTTAAAACATCCTCCACATCCCTAACGCCGGTAATATAGAGGTTTTGCTCCACGCTCAGCCTTATTTCTCCTCCTCTATCTTGTGCGATTTCAGCCGCCTCTATCATATCGGTTCCGCTAAAGATACCCCCGGCAACCACCGCATGAAGAGCGAAAGAGCCGTCTTTCAAAGCAACTTTTCCCTGATTGTTCTCAAAGTGCTCCATCCTACAAAGTCTCTCGCCGCTTTTTTGATAACTTTTGCCGCTAAACTCCACCAGAGCCTCTCTAAAGCTCTCCATTCCGACAGACTCTATCAAAAAATATAATCTGTTTTTGTTTCTGTTATCCCTAAAGCCGTACTCTTTATAAAGAGAGATCAGATTTTCATAAAATTCCACCACATCCACAGGCTTTAAAAATATATCCGCACTCTGAGCTATTTTGCCAACTTTCCCGCCCAAATAGACATTGTAGCCGTAAACTCCGTCCTTTACCGCCAACACGAAACAGGCATCATGCCCGAAAGCGTTGCATCTGTTTGCCACGGAGCTTGTTATGGAGGTGTTAAATTTTCTTGGAAGAGTGCCTATCCACTCATCTTTTTTTAAAAACAGCTGCTGCATATCGCTTAGAATGGAAAAACTCTCAAAAAAGTTATCCAAAGCAAGCCCGTCCAAAGGATCGCAAACGATATTTCTCAAATTATCTATTCCCGTCTGATAGCTAGTAATCCCCACCTCTTCCAATCTCGCAAAAATCGTGGGAACATCCTCTATCTTGATATTTCTAAGCTCAACCTGCATTCTTGTAGTAAGATCGATATAATCCTCCCCGAAATCTCTCGCAACTTCGCCAAGCACTTTAGCCTGAAGAGCGCTGAGCCTTCCGCCGGGAATCCTAACTCTTAGCATAAACTTTTTAGGGGTAAATTCGTTTTTGTCAAAAAGTCCGAAATATTTCAAAAATACATTTTTATCCTCGCTCTCTATTGCATCATACCCCTTTCTTGATAGCTCCAAAAGCCTCTCATACGCCTCTTTGGGAGAGAGTTTGGCCTTTACGGATTCGACTTTATTTATCTTTTTGCTTCTTTTCTCTTTTGCGGTTTTCAAATCTTTTATCATTCGTTCATCTCCCTCTCTTTTACTCCGCTTTGTTCTTTCTCTCTCTCCTTCATATACCCTATGGCTCCTAAAATCTCATCTTTTAGTTTTATCCCTTGAGGCACCTTTGCAGAATGCAGCTGAACGGCCGTCTGTTTGTAATTTGGCTCTCCGCTTACCGGATCGAAAAGAGAATTGGTTAAGCTATTGATCAATTGAGAGCTGTAATGAAAAGGTACAAACACACTCCCAGGCGCCACAAGCTCCGTAACTCTAACAACCAGATTATCGACTCTGCCTCTTGGAGTGCTCAAAGAGATCCGATCGTAATTTTTCACCTCAAGCTTTTTAGCATCTTTTGGATTGATATCTATCCAAGCTTCCGGCGCCAAATCGTCCAAAATCTTGATAGATCCGGTTTTGGTTCTGGTATGAAAATGCTCAACCGTCCGCCCCGTATTCAAAACAAAAGGCAAACTCTCACAAACGCCCTCTTCCAAAGGCCGCCAATCGGCGCATATAAATCTAGCTTTCCCATCATCATGATTGAAAGGCATATCATCCCCGTAAAGTCTCACACACCCATCGGGATATTTCTCATTGCAAGGCCATTGAATTCCGCCCATCCGCTCTATCTTTTCATAACTCATACCGCTATAATCGCAAAAACGCCCTTTGCTTATTCTCCTAATCTCTTCAAACACGTCTTTTGGCTCTTTGATATCTTTAAAAAGCAGATCCCTAACCCCGAAATATTCGCTAAATTCCAAAACTATATCCAGATCGCTTTTGCTTAAAGCGGGAGGATTTACGGCCTTGTTGGCCTTATTGCATCTTCTTTCGCTGTTTGTATAGCATCCCTCTTTCTCTCCCCACGTAGCGGCGGCGAAAATCACGTCGGCAATTTGAGCCGTATCGCTCATAAAAGCATCCTGCACCACCAAAATATCAAGCTTTTTCAAAGCCTTTCTAAGTCTGTTTTGATCGGGAAAACTTACCAAAGGATTGGTACAGACAACCCAAAGAGCCTTTATTTCTCCTCTCTCTATCGCTTCTACTATTTGAGCGTATTTGTATCCTCTCTCTTTTGGGATCAAACTCTCCTCCACCCCTATCAAAGAGGCAAATTCCGCTCTATCTCTATCACTTTCAAACTTCCTATATCCCGGAATGGAAGAGGTAAAACCAAACTCCCTCGTTCCCATGGCGTTGCACTGTCCGGTGATACTAAAGGGAGCGCACCCCTCTTTGCCTATTTTGCCGGTCATTATGGCAAGATTGTTTATAGCGCTTACGGTATCCGTACCCAAAGCGGACTGATTGACTCCCATCGTCCAGCAAATCAGAGACTTTTCGCTTGTGGCATATAGTTTGGCCAGATGGTAGAGCTCTTTTGTAGAGACTCCGCTTATGTGAGCCACTTCTCCCGGCTTATAGTTTTGGATATGCTTTACAAACTCTCTCCAGCCGTCGGTTTTATTCTTTATAAACTTCTCGTCATACCAACCCTGCTCCCAAATAATATAGGCAAGACCGTTTAAAAGCGCCAAATCGGCTCTCGGCTTTATAGGCACATAGATATCAGCAAGCTGAGAGGTTTTGCTGCGTCTTGGATCGATAACCACTATCTTTTTGTTTTTTCTGTTTTTCATCAAATGGTGTACGATTATGGGATGGTTATCCGCAAGATTGGCACCTATTACAAAAACTACCTCGGCTTTGGCTATATCCTCATAGCTTCCAGTAGGGCCGTCGCTTCCGAAACTCTGCTTGTATCCCGATACCGCACTCGCCATACAAAGAGTGGTGTTTCCGTCATAATTGTTGGTTTGCAATCCAAGCTGAACGAATTTGCCCAAAGCGTAAAACTCTTCGGTTAGAAGCTGTCCTGTGGATATGACGGCCACAGCTCTATTTCCATATTTTGATTGAATCTCTTTAAATTTTTCAGCCGTAAAAGAGAACGCCTCTTCCCAGCTTACATCTCTAAGTTTCCCCTCTTTTCTAATTTTGGGATTTAGAGTTCTGTTGTCGGCGTAAAGCATATAGTGTTCGCTAAGCCCTTTTGGGCAGAGAGTTCCCATATTCACATCGTGAGCGGGATCGCCTTTGGTATAAGTGGCTTTGCCTTCTTTTACGCCGATATAAAGACCGCATCCCACCCCGCAATATCCGCAGGTGGATTTGACCCAGAAATCCGGCTTTTTGGCCTTTGCTATCTTGCCGAAAATCGGATCGTCCACAAGAGCGTATTTATCCTCTTTGATATCAAGCCCCAAAAAATCTTTTATTTTTTCAATCATTTCATCCCCTTTGGCTTCCGGCAAAAAAGTTTCCGGGAAGTCCCGTCTTCAAAGCGGTACTATAAAAAAGCATTCTTCCCACAAGCTCACTCAAAAAGGCCGTTAAAATACTCAAAACTATAAAAACATATCCGAGCATATCGGATCCGGCATTGATGGAAACTATCGCAAAAAGCGGAAAAACGACCGCCCCAAGAGGCAAGGAGATTTTTCTAAATTTATAAAAAATTCCGAAATTATCCTCAAGAAGCTTTTTAGCTCTCTTTACGACATAATCTTCATTATTTTCATAAAATCTTTGAGATTCGAAAAAGAGATAAATCTGCAAACTTCCAAGCAAAATGGAAAAAGAGAGCAGAATATCGCTAACGTTTCCATAGCCTTTCAAAAGCGCGATAAAAGCCAAAATGGCCGTAGCTATGTAACCGGTACTAAAAAATCTGTAAGTGGTGGTAATCCTGTTCCATGTCGGTTTTGCAGGCACCCTATAGATCATAGATTGAGCGTAAATTCCGTAAACTCCTACCACTATCCCAACAAACTCCACCAAAAATCTCAAAAATCCGTCCACTTCAAAATAGTACATCAAAGAGACTATCCCCATAAGAGCGGTAAAAACTCCCAAAGCCAAAGCCTCTCTGCTAAGCCATGAGGTTTTTACGTTTTTCATCGCGCTAATTGCCAAAATAGGTCTTCCAAGATGTAAAGCCGAGAGAGGAAGTCCTATAGCGCTTAATAAAAAGATAGTAAAAGCCATCGAAAAATCGGGTTTTGGCAAAGAGGTGAAACTTCCGGCCAAGTCTCCCAAAAAAAGAGCTATAAATCCTATCAAAGAGATCTGAGTCAAAACGGTCATAAAAACAAGAGGAAGCTCTTTATGGGCAGGCTTAACAAGCTCGCTATCCATAGGTTTTAGATTTTTGGGCATATCTTTAGGAAGCGTATATCTCGTAGTGGCTTTGGTAATCTCCACATCCACAAGATTTGGAGCGTTGCCCTCCTTTTTCATATCTCTTTCTACCCACTCTTTTACGTTTACGGCCTCTATCTCTATGGCTCCTTCGGGACAGGCTTGAACGCATGCGGGAGTTTGGCCGTTTTCTATCCTATCGTAGCACATATGGCATTTGGTTACGATATGTCTCTCTTCGTGAAATACCGGCACGTCGTAAGGGCAGTTCCAAGTACAGTATTGACATCCTATACAGACATCGTCATGATGAAAAACTATACCGTTATCCATCTTTTCATAAGCATTGGTAGGACACCCTTTTAGACAAGCGGGATCTATACAGTGGTTACAGCTCATAGACAAAAAGAGCAAAAGAGTATTGGGAAACTCCCCTCCCTCCATCTCTCCGACTCTTCGCCATTTGATATCGGAAGGATTGTTGTTTTGCTCATTGCAGGCCACTTCACAGCAGTGACATCCTATACACTTCGTAGCGTCAAAATGAAACCTATACTGCTCTCCCTCTTTTAAAGGAGGAAGATCTATGAAATAGCTTCCGCACTGCATACCTGTTTTCGCTTTGTAATCTATAAAACTTTTAACGGCGCTCATTTAAACTCCAAATAACTGATATGCAAAATTTTATCATTTAATAAGCAAAAATATAAGCAGTAAATTGATTAAAAAAGATACAATAAAAGCTATCTTGTATACTTTGGCCGGTTCTCTCTCTATCAAACTTACGCTTTTATCGAAATAGGGTTTGACGTTTTCTGGATTGTTAAGCTCATAATCCATCTCGCTATAGTGAGCGTATCTTCTATCTTTATCTATCTCTATGGCTCTCATTATGACCGATTCAAGCCATTCGGGAACGTTTTTGTTAAGCTCTCTTACCCTTTTGGCTTTTTTAAAGAGAGGATTTTGAAAAGGCTCTATCTCTCCGTAAGGAAATTTGCCAGTCAAAGCTTGATACAAAGTTACGCCGATAGCGAAAATCTCGCTACTTTCGCTTATAGGCTCCCCTTTGAATCTCTCCGGAGAAAGATAGCTTGGAGTACCGGCTCTATTGGCTATGGAAAATATCTCCACTATACTCCCGAAATCCACAAGTTTAAAAACCTCTTTCTCTTTTCTTTTTGTAATTATGATATTTTCCGGTTTTATATCCCCGTGAACGAGATTGAATTTAAGCAGATATTGAGAGGCTTTTATCAGAAATTTGGCCAAATTGATAGCATCGTCTATATGAAGAGGCTTTTTTGAGATTCTATCCTTTAGACTCTCTCCCTCCACATACTCCATTATGTAGTATCTCTTCGAGCGGTTTTTTGGAATCACGGCCTTTGGGAAAAAACCGGCTTTCAAACGCTTGGCGTTCCAAGCCTCTTTTATGAAGCTATCCAAAGCGCTCTCATCCTCTATAGCCTCAACGAGAGGAAATTTCATCACATATTTAACGCCCTTTTGCTCCACAAGCCAGGTACGCTCGTTTTGAATAAGAGGTTTTAGAAGCGTATAGCCGTCTATCACCTCTTTTGCTTTCAATTTTGAAGGAATCGGAAGATTTTGTTTCTTTAATAAAACTCTTTTATCTATATCTTTGATCTCTATCACTACGGCGCTTACATCGTCCAAAAGATCGTCTTTTACTTTGCTACTTGCATATTTAACGAGGGTGGAGGCGCTGAATTTGATGCTTCTTTTTATCTCTTCATCACTCAATACGGCACTTAAACCGTCACTCGCAATTAAAATTCTATCTTTAGGACGAAGAAAATTTTCAAACATATAAGGCTCGATATTTTCGCTAAGCCCCAAAGCCTGAGTTAGGATATGAGAACCCTCCTTAGCTACATGATCGAAAGAGAGTTTTTTAAGCTCTCCTTCTCTAAAAAGATAGATAGGGCTATCTCCCACATTCGCCCCATAAAGTCTGTTGCCGTGAATTATGACAAGAGAGAGGGTGGTTATAAGCTCCGGCCTCTCATACTCCATCATAGATTCTTTATATAAAATATCATTGATATTTTTGATAAAAGTTAAGATACTCTTCTCTATACTCCAGCTTTTAGGGCGGTTTTTGAAACTATTTAGCATATAGCCTACCGCCCTTTGCGCCGCCTCTCTGCCCCTCTCGGCACTTCCTACACCGTCACAAACGATTCCCAAAACTATATCTTCATATACTTTAACCCCGTAGGCATCGTCGCTTAGAAGCTCTTTTCCTTTCGCCAAACCGAAAGAGGAAACCTCGTAGATAGTGTTCAATTTATATCTTTCCTCCCGCAGTAAGTCCCCAAGTGGTTCTCCATCTCGTTTTTACAAGAGTAATGCCAACAATCGCCAACAAAACGATCGATCCGAAGATTATAAATCCCACCGAATAGTTACCGAAAGCCGCCTTGCTCCATCCAAGCGTCTTTACGAGAGCCGTTCCGCCAAGACCTCCGGCACATCCTACAATTCCGGTCATTATTCCCATATCTTTGCCGAATCTCTGAGGCACCAGCTGAAAAACCGCACCGTTTGCCATCCCCAAAAACGCCATAATCAAAAACAAAACGACTATCGCCAAATAGAAATTATTCACAAAAAAGGCGTTGAAAAAAGCCAAAAACGCAACCGCTCCGAAAAAGATATACAAAGATTTAACTCCTCCCATCTTATCGGCGATCGCTCCTCCCACAGGTCTTAGCATAGCTCCCGCAAAAATACACAAAGCACCAAAATAGCCGGCTATAACTTTAACATTGCTCTCATTTAAAAGTCTCAAACCTATCTCGGCCATCTCCGGTCTATAGACATTCATCAAATACACCTTCATATAGTTGGCAAATCCCACAAATCCGCCGAAACTAACCGCATAAAAGAGACTAAACCACCAAGTATCTTTATCTTTCAAAAGTTTGGCGTAATCGCTTAATTTCTTTTTTCTTACCTTATAAACGCTTTCGGGAGCGTCTTTAGCCATAACGATATAAGTGATCAAAATAATGGTGGATAAAATTCCTCCCACAAGAAAAACCGCCGGCCATCCCCAAATCTCAGCGATTTTCGGAGCGAAAATATAATCTATAACCACTCCTATGTTCCCGGCTCCCGCAAGTCCCAAAACCAAACCTTGAAGTCTTGGAGGATACCATTGCCCAGCTTGCGGCAAAGCCACCGCGAAACTCGCTCCTGCAAAACCAAGCCCGAAAGCTACGGCCAAAAGCTCATGATAAGTAATGTTTTCACCTCTAAAAAAGGTATAAAACAAAGAGGCTATAACGATCAATTGAGCTATAATAGCCGTCTTTTTGGGTCTGATCGTATCTACCAAAAATCCCAAAACGATTCTAAAGATCGCTCCGCTTAAAATGGGAATCGCAAGCAAAGTGGCCTTTTGATTGGGATCGAGAAAAATCCCGTGCTTTGCCAAAGACTCCGCTATCTCCGTGGCCAAAGGCCCAAGCATCGTCCAAACCATAAAACTAAAATCAAAATATAAAAAAGCGGCTATCAACGTAGGCAGATGCCCCGCCGTCTTTAACTCTCCAAGTTTCATTCAAATCTCCTATTTGAAATTTTTCGAAAATTATACAAAAGTTGATA
>JAADDG010000066.1 GCA_013154075.1 Campylobacterota bacterium
CATAATTTTGAATATTTTTTGAAAAAAGAGATGTTTGATAAAAACAAAGAGAGCGAAAAGATTTTAAAAACTCTTTATGAAGTTGAGAGAGAGGCTTTTAGGGACTCTTTTGCCAATATTTTTTGCTCTTTGGAAGATGCTAAGGCGATGGAGAATGAGTTTGAAATAGAGCCTAAGAGATTTTTCTTAGCTCCAAACGGTGTGGATTTAAACAGCGTCTTTTTCACCTCTCCTAAAGAGAGAGAAGAGAAAAAAAGGGATCTTGGGCTTGAGGGAGAGAAAATAGCTCTTTTTATAGGAAGCTGGCATAAGCCGAACATCGATGCGGTTTATGAGATATTTAAGATGGCCAAAAAGCTTATAGGATGGAAGTTTTTGATAGTGGGAAGCGTGGGATTTTTTTTCAAAGGCAAAGAGAGGCCAAAAAACGTAGGATTTACGGGACTTGTGGATGACGAAGAGAAGGCTTTGATACTCTCTATAGCCGATGTGGCTTTGAATCCGATGTTAAACGGCTCCGGGACAAATTTAAAAATGCTTGATTATATGGCGGCCGGAGTTAGGGTTATAAGTACGAAAGTCGGAGCAAGGGGGCTTGATATTCCAAAAGGGCTTATCAAGATAGCCGATCTTGACGAATTTTGCGATGCTATAGAGAGTGTGGAGGCGGAGACGGATGTCTATAAAGCAAGAGAGTTTGTAGAGAAAAACTACTCTTGGGAAGTGATAGGAGAGAAGTTGAGAGGTTTTTATAGTGAAGCGATCAAGCTTTCTTAAAACTCTTTTTATTCTTTTGGCGGTTTTGTTTTTGGCCGTTTTGGGATCTTTGTCTGTTAGGGCTTTGGAGGATTTTTACTCTTACAAAAAAGCTTTGAAAATGGAGGATCTTTCTCTAAATTGGGATAGATTTTTGTTCTTTTTGAAAAAAGAGATAAAGTATGAATATATCGATTTAAAAGCCAAAAAGGTTTTAAAAAACGATAAATCGCCTCTAAAGACTTTCGAAATTACGATAAACCCTAAAGATTTGCAAAAGCTAAATTCCAATCTTCCAAAAAGCGGCAAGAGTTTCGTAAATGCTTATTTGAAAATTTCCGGAGAAAATAGGGTTAGAAAAGTAAAGCTTAGATACAGAGGAGATAACAACTTTCATTGGCTATATCCGCAAAAGTCTCTTAGAATCAAGCTTCAAAACGGCGATCTTTACGATATGCAGACTCAATTTAATTTGATAAATCCGCCAAATTGGTATAGTTTTAGAGATGTGGTGGTTTATGATTTTGCTAAAAAGCTTGGTTTGATGGCTCCCGATTTCTATCCCGTTAGAGTCTTTATAAACGGCAAATTTATGGGAGTTTATCTGTTTCTAAGCCAAGTGGACGAATCTTTGCTTAGACGTTTTAAGAGGATGCCGGGATCTATCTATTATGGAGATTACGGAGAGCCGGATAGCAGAGGAGTCTCTAACCTTTGGTTCGATCCGAATAATTGGGTAAAAAAAGCTGCAAGAAACGCCGAGCAGAAATATGATAGAAGTGATATAAACTATCTTATCGATGCGGTTGATAATTTCGATAAAGATGATTTTCATAACTTTTTTGAAAAGATGATAAATAAGAAGCGCTTTTATACCTTTTTTGCTTTGGATGTGATTTTCGGAAGCGATCATCACGACTATCATCATAATCATAAGATATATTTTGATCCCTATCTTGGCAGATATGAGCCTATCGAGTGGGATTTGAGAAATTGGAGCGATGAGAAGATAAAAGATCTAAGTGTCTATCCTCTTTTAAACAGAGTCAAACTCGATCCTGTTTTTGAAGCCGAGAGAGATAAAAGAGCTTATGAGATTTTAAAGAGTTTGAATTTTTCTCCATCTTCGCTTCTTAAAGAGTATAAAAAAGTTTTTGATTTAGTTTATAGGGATCTTGAGAGCGATCGCTTTAGGGATACGGCGATTGTGGATTTCGGTTTGTTTAAAGATTGGGTTAGCGTACCTTTTACTATGAGTGAGTTTAAAGAAGGATTCAAAAAAGATGCCGAGATTTTGGAAAATAGATTTAAATTTCTAAAGAAATTGTATGAAGATGTGAGGGTAAGCTATAAGATAGATGGAAATAGAGTGATTTTTAAAGTGGAGGGCAATTCTCCGGCTGTTATAGAGAGTAAAAGCAAAGAGAGGATCCTGTATCCGAAAAGAAAAGTGCTAAAAAATGCTCAAAACTCAAGATCAAGACTTCTTTTCGGAGCCGATTTGATCGTAAACGCCCCCGCTTTTTATGAATTTAATCTGAGTGATTTAAATATTTCTAATTTAAAAATCAAAAACTATATAACCGGAAAGAAGATAGAAGCAAAACAAGATAATTTCTCAAGCGGTTTGATATCTCCTTTTAGCAAAAAGAAAACTAAAAAGAGAGTAATTTTAAGCGGTGTGATAGACGTAAATAAAACGAGAGTTTATGAAGATGATGTTTTGATAAAAAACGGTACCGTTTTTAGAATAAAAGGCGGCAAGTCTCTCTATTTTTACGGTGATTTGAAGATAGAGGATGGGAATGAAACTACGATTTTCAAGCCGATGTTTAACGCAAAGCCTTGGGGGATAGTGGCCGTTTGGTCCAAAAAGGCGGATATCTCCAAAGTGAAAGTCTTTGGAGGCTCTGTCGATATGCGAAACTTGGTGCATTTTACGGCTCCTCTATCTATTCATAACGTAAAAGATTTTAAAGCTGCGAAGATAAAGATAGGCAGAAACTACAAGGGTGATGATGCCATGCATATAGCCTATTCCAAAGCTTTAGTAAAAGACTCTTTATTTAATAAAGCAAGAAGCGACGGGCTCGATATCGATATTTCCAAGGTTATTATAAAAGATTGTAATTTTACAGATAGCGGGAACGACGGGCTTGATGTGATGACTACGAAGATTTCGGTAAAAAATTCTATTTTTAAAAGAAACGGGGATAAGGGAATATCGGTAGGCGAGTGGTCGGATATGAATCTTAGCGATTCGATCTTTATCGAAAATGTCATAGGCTTGGAGATTAAGGACAAATCGAGAGTTTTTGCAAAAAATTTGATTTTTGTGGATCAAAAGGATATGGCTATCCACCTTTATAACAAAAATAGAAGGTATGATGAAGGCGGTTTTCTAAAGGCTTTCGATATTACGTTGATAGGAAACAAAAAGGTTGTAAAAGATAAGAAATCTTTTTATGAGATCACTTTTTCAAATAGAAGTTTTGATAGATTTCAAAAAGATTTTAAAGCTTTTGAAAATAGAGGGCATGCCTTGTTTGCAAAGGGGGATTTTGAAAAGGCTGCTAAAGAGTTTTTGAGATCTATCTCATTTAAAGAGGATAATAAAACTATCTCAAAAAAATATAGATATGCGGCTAATGCCTTTATGAAAGCGGGGAAAAATAGAGAGGGTGTTGAAAATTACGCTTTAGCTTTGAAGTACGATTCTTCGAATAAAAACGCTTTTTATCCTTTGAAACTCTATTTTGCTTCTTTTAAAAGCGATAAAGATCTCTATATGGAGCTTTTAAATTATAGACCTGAGATTTTAGAGATTATTTTCAAAAATAGAGCAGTTAATAAAAATATTTTCTATTTTAATACATATGAAGATCGTTGGAGTCAAGGGAGAAAGGCTAAAGTTGCGCTTTTTTCTTTAAAAAGCGAGTTAAAAAGAGTAAAATTCTTTATTTTAAATAAGGCTCGTATAAAAATTAAAGAGGACGGAAAGATAATTTTCGATTCTTTTATAAACACCTCTTTGCCGCAAACGGCCTATTTTAAAGCCAAAAAGGGTTTTACGGAGGTGGAGTTTGAAACGGATAGGGTTTGCGTTCCTAAAAAGTGCGGATTTAACAATGATCTAAGAGAGCTTGGGGTCCATATAGATATAGAGAGTTTGAAGAGTGAAGAGAGAGAGGAGTTTGAGAAAGGCCTTAAATATTTTTATCAAAACTCCTATAAAGATCGCTGGAGCCGAGGTAAGATGGCCGGCGTTTGGGTATATACGCCTAAAATCGGAGATAGAGTATATCTAAGATATAGCGGCGGGGATCTGTTGAAAAAGGATATTTTTGTAAAGATATCCAAAAATTTTCACTACTACGATCACTTGAAACTAAAACCGAAAGAGATAAGATTTGAAGAGATAGGTTTGGATCAAGGAATAAATTTTATAATGATCGAGAGCAATGAGACAAAAATCTCTAAAGGAGATAGCGGTATTAGGGAAGTCGGTTTAAAATATAAAATAGTAAAAGAGATAGAGTAGAATGGATCTGAAAGTTAGAAGAAACGAACTGAAATATTATGTAAATAATTTTGATGTGGAAGTACTTTCAAATAGATTGTCCAATATTTTGAAAAGAGACCCATACGCAAAGAGAAGAGAGGGTTATTTTATTAGAAGTTTATATTTCGATTCGTTTGATGACGAGTGTCTGTATGAGAAGCAGTCGGGAGTCTTTGAGAGGCAAAAATATAGAATGAGAATCTATGATCTTGATAGCGATGAAGTGAAGTTTGAGATAAAAAACAAGCTAAACAATCAAATCTATAAAGAGAGTGCCAAAATCTCAAGAGATAGCGCTTATAGAATAATTGATGGGGATTATGAGGAGCTTTTGAAATATAATAATGAGATTTTGAATAAGATTTATGTTAAATTTACTTCAAAACTTTATAAACCGAAGGTTATTATAGATTACGTAAGGGATGCTTATATTTTTGATTTTTTTAATCTAAGAATTACTTTCGATAAAGATCTTAGATCTAATAATAGCGATTTCGATCTCTTTTCCAAAGATCTGCATACCGTTCCGGTGATTTTGGAAGGAAAGCAGATACTTGAGATAAAGTATGAAAAAATCTTGCCATCTTTCATAAAAGCGGCCCTTTTGGAAGGCTCTTATGAAAGGCAGGCTATCAGCAAATATACTCTTGGTAGAAGATTTTTAAAGATGAGCAATTGGGAGGATAATTAGAAGATGCAGCAGCTTAATTTTTCGGATATTTTTAGCAAAAGTTTCGTAGCTATGCAAAGCGGAGTGGATAAGTTTACGATAGCGGATATCGTTATAAATATGGTTGTTACTTTTTTGATAGGGCTTTTTATATTTTTCGTTTATAAAAAGACTTTTAGAGGCGTCTTGTATCAAAAAAGTTTCAATATCTCACTCATAGCCATTTCGATGGTAGTTACTTTAGTCATTATGACTATTAGTGGAAATTTGGTTTTGTCTTTGGGAATGGTGGGAGCGCTATCTATCGTTAGATTCAGAACTCCTATAAAAGATCCTATAGATTTGGTCTTTATCTTTTGGGCGATAGCGGTGGGTATAGCAAACGGAGTGGGGTATTTTAATATATCCATTATAGGATCGATTTTAATTACGATAGTTTTATTCGTTATGGCAAGAACCCCCTCTTTGGATAAGCCCTATCTTTTGGTGATGCAGATTCCTCACGAACTAAAAGAGAGTGAAGTTGTAGATAGCGTAAAAAAGGCGGTTTTAGGCTATGAGCTTAAGTCTAAGACGATAAATCCCTCTTATTACGAAATTACGAGCGAAGTTAGATTGAGAAATGATGACTCATCTTTTTTGAACGAGCTTTATTCAAAGGGAGTTAAAAAGGCTACTTTGATCTCTTATAGCGGAGATTTGGAACAGGTATGAAAATAGCTCTTTTTTTGCTTTTTTTCTCCGTAAGCCTTTTTTCGGCTAAGATTGAAGGAGAGATTTTTTTTAGATATTATGTGCCAAACGGTAAAGCTAAGGAGATTTTTTCTTTTTTGGGAGATTTTGATTTCAAAAAAGTTTTAGTTGAAGATTGGGAGGCTTTGAGTGAAAAAGATAGTTATATAGTGAAATATTTTGATACTTCTGATCTTAAACTCTTAAAAGAAGGCTTTTTTTGCGCTTTGAGAGAGTATAATAAGAGAGATAAAGTTGTTGTATGCGATAATTTGCTTTTTAAAACTAAAATATATAAAAAACAAAGAGATTTAAGAGACAAACATCCTCTTTTTTCTCTGATAAAAAGAAAAGAGAGGCCTCTTTTTCAGGAAGAATTAAAAAAGATAGGCGTAGATGATGTGCTAATGTTAAAAAATATATTTAACCTTAGAAAGTTAGAGTGGAGAATCGTTATATTAAAAGATAATCAAATATTTGCTACTCTTACGCTTCAAGAATCTATTTTGAAAGATTTACCGTTTGCAAAAGAGTATTTTCAGCTTTTTTTGAAAAGAGAGAAAGGGGAGATTTCGAAAGAGGATCAAGCTATTTTACAAAGCATCTCTTCGAAAATAGATGATTCCCTAAAGAGTAGATTCTCTTTTTTAAAAAGATTGAATTGCAAAAACGATTATCAGTGTGATTTCGAATATTTTGATAAACATTATCCTTTTTTTAAATTGGCCGTTAAAGAGCCGCTTTTGTATTATCTTTTGTATATTTTTTCGGCGGCTTTGTTTTTTGCTTTGGCGGCTTTTTTGATTTTTAAAATTATTAAATTGAGGTAAGACTTTTATGAAGAAAGCTTTTATAACGGGAATAACGGGGCAGGATGGGGCCTATTTGGCTCAGATTCTTTTGGAGAAGGGGTATAAAGTTTACGGCTCTTTTAGAAGAAGCAGTTCGGTTAATTTTTGGCGGATAGAGGAGCTTGGGATAGATAAGGATCCCAATTTGGAGCTTGTAGAGCATGATCTAACGGATCTATCCAACACGATTAGATTGATAGATAGAATAAGGCCGAATGAGATTTATAATCTCGCCGCTCAAAGTTTTGTGGGCGTTTCGTTCGAGCAGCCGATAGCCACGGGAGAGATTACAGGACTTGGAGCCGTAAATCTTTTGGAGGCGATTAGGTTGGTGGATAGATCCATTAGATTTTATCAAGCTTCCACTTCGGAGATGTTTGGGAAGGTTCAAGCGGTTCCGCAAAACGAAGAGACGCCTTTTTATCCAAGAAGTCCGTATGCGGCGGCTAAACTTTACGCTCACTGGATGACTGTTAACTATAGAGAGTCTTACAATATTTTCGCTTGTAGCGGAATACTTTTCAATCACGAATCGCCTCTTAGAGGTTTGGAGTTTGTAACCAGAAAAATAACCGACGGAGTGGCAAAAATAAAACTTAATCTATCCGATAAAATCGAGCTTGGAAATCTGGATGCCAAAAGAGATTGGGGATATGCCAAAGAGTATGTAGAGGGAATGTATCTGATGCTTCAAAACGATAATTGCGATACTTACGTTTTGGCTACCAACAAGACTCAAACCGTTAGAGATTTCGTTACTTTGGCTTTCGAGATCGCGGGTATGAATATAGAGTGGAAGGGTAGCGGTGAAGAGGAAAAGGGATATGATAAGGAAAGCGGCAAAGTTTTGGTGGAGGTAAATCCCAAATTCTACAGACCCGCGGAAGTGGATCTTTTGATAGGGGATGCTTCCAAAGCCAAAAGAGTGCTTGGCTGGGAGGCTAAAACTCCTTTGAAGGAGATTTGCAGAATGATGGTGGAAGCCGATTTGAGAAGGAACGAAACCGGCCGTGTCTACTAAAAGAGTTTTAATCACCGGAATAGAGGGATTTACCGGTATACATCTTGAGAGATCTTTGCTTGATGAGGGGTATGAGGTTTTCGGTATATCTCTAAAATCGAAAAAGCCTTTCCATTTTCAATGCGATATAAGAGATTTTGATTCTTTATCGAAGATTATCAAAGATATAAAACCAAACTACGTTTTTCATCTCGCCGGTATCTCTTTTGTCGGAAATGAGGATATAAAAGGGATTTTTGAAGTAAATCTCTTTGGAAGCGTTAACTTGCTGGAAGCTTTAAAGAGATTCGCTCCGTTTGCCAAAGTTTTGCTTGCAAGCAGCGGAAACGTTTACGGGATGAACGATAAAGAGCTTTTGGATGAGTCCGTGTGCCCCAATCCCATAAATCCTTACGCCAACAGCAAGCACTCTATGGAAAACGCCGCAAAAAATTATTTTGACGATCTCTCCGTAGTGATTGCAAGACCGTTTAACTATATCGGCAAATATCAAAGCGAAAATTTTGTTATTCCAAAAATCGTAAAGCATTTTAAAGAGGGCAAAAAAGAGATAGAACTTGGAAATATAGACGTAAAAAGGGAATTTAACAACGTAAAATTCGTAATAGAGTGTTATAAAAGACTTCTTTTCAAAGATATCGATAATCAGATAGTAAACGTATGCACCGCAAGAGGATTTTCTTTAAGGGATGTTTTAAAGATTATGAGCGAGATTGCGGGCTATGAGATAAAAGTGGTGCAAAATCCCAAATTTATGAGAAAAAACGATATAAAATCTCTTGTGGGATCGCCTAAAAAGCTTTTTTCTTTGATAGAGAAACCAAAAATATATACATTAGAAGAGACGTTAAGAGAGATCTTTGAAGAGTAAGATAGCCGTAGATTCCATAGCCCTTTTAAGTCCGCTTACGGGGATAGGCAGATATGCGTATGAGATTTCAAAGAGGCTGAAAGATAGCGATGAGTTTGAGCTGTTTTTCTATTACGGCTTTTTTTCCAAAAAGATTTTTACAAGCGGAGGTTATGCGAAGATAAAATCCTCCGTTTCAAAAAGCTCTCTTTTAAAAAGAGCGGCCAAAAAGGCTTTGGTTTTTTATACCAAGAACTTTTTTAAAAAGGAGTTTGATCTATATTGGCAGCCAAACTACATTCCCGATCCCGTCGTGAGATCTAAAAAATGCGTAGTTTCGGTGCATGATTTCTCTTTTATTTTAAATCCCTCTTGGCATCCGAAAGAGCGGATAGAGTATTTTGAAAAAAACTTTTTCAAAAATATAAAAAGAGCGGATAGAATTATTACGGGATCAAACTATTCGAAAGAGGAGATCAAAAAGTTCATAGGCGTAAAAGATGATATGATAGATGTGATTTATCACGGTGTGGATCACTCCGTTTACAGACCTTATGAGAGGGAAGTTTTAAAGAATTTTGCTAAAAAACTGAAGCTTCCTAAGAAATTTTTTCTTTTTGTGGGAAGTGTGGAGCCGAGAAAGAATCTATCCTATCTTTTAAAAAGCTATATAGATTTGCCCAATGGTTTAAAAAAAGAGTATAAGCTTTTGATAGTGGGTTTTAAGGGGTGGGAGAATGAAAGAATAAAAGCCTTGATAGATAAAGAGAGGGAGAATATAGTTTATATGGGATATTTAAGCGATTTAGAGCTTGCTTTCGTTTATAATCTTGCGTTTGCTTTCATATACCCCTCTTTGTATGAGGGGTTCGGTATCCCGCCTCTTGAAGCGATGGCCTGCAAGACTCCGGTTATCGTTTCAAACAGAGCCTCTTTGCCGGAAGTATGCTCTAAGGCCGCTTTGTATGCGGATGTGGATAAAGAGGAGGATTTGCGAGAGAAAATTTTGGATATCGTAGAAAATGAGGCTTTAAGAGAAGATCTTAAAAAAAGAGGTTTTAAGAGGGCTAAAGAGTTTAGCTGGGATAAATCGGCTAAAAGACATATGGAGGTTTTTAGAAGGGAGCTTTCGTGAAGGTGGCTTTGGTGCATGATTGGCTTTCTACCAAAGGGGGAGCCGAGAAGGTTTTGGAGGCTTTTATAGAGCTTTTTCCAAATGCCGATCTTTTTACGCTTGTAGATCATATGCCAAAGCATAAGAGGGATTTTTTAAAAAATTTGAATATCAAAACCTCTTTTTTGCAAAACGTTCCTTTATCTAAGAAGTATTTTAGACACTATCTGCCGCTTTTTCCTATGGCTGTGGAGAGTTTCGATCTTAGAGGGTATGATCTTGTGCTATCTTCCTCTTATGCGGTTTCTAAGGGAGTTTTGACTCTTCCAAATCAGCTTCACATCTCTTATTGTCACTCTCCGATGAGATATGCTTGGGATATGTATCATACCTATATAAAAGAGCATAATATCAAAGGAGTTAAGGGAGCTTTTATCAAATATACCCTATTTAAGATAAGAATTTGGGATATCGTCTCTTCAAATAGAGTCGATTATTTTATAGCAAACTCCAATTTTGTAAAAAATAGAATCAAAAAGTTTTACAAAAGAGAGGCAAAAGTGATCTATCCCTTCGCCGATACGAAGAGATTTTCTTTTTATGAAAAAAAGGAGGATTTTTATCTAACCGCCTCAAGACTCGTTCCTTATAAAAAGACCAAACTTATAGTCGAGGCTTTTAACAAAAACGGCAAAAAGCTTGTCGTAATAGGGGAAGGAGAGGAGCTTAAGGAGATCAAAAAGATAGCTAAGAGAAATATAGAGGTGCTCGGATATAGAGATGATGATAGTTTGATCTATTATATGCAAAGAGCTAAAGCTTTCGTTTATGCGGCTTTGGAGGATTTCGGGATAGTGCCCATAGAGGCGATGTCGTGCGGAACTCCCGTAATTTGTTATGGCGAAGGTGGAGTGGCCGAGAGTGTGATTGACGAAAAGACGGGAGTCTTTTTCAAAGAGCAAAGTATAGAGAGTATAAACGAAGCGATAGAGAGATTTGAGAAGATGGAATTTTCTTTTAAAAATATTTCCGATTATGCCCAAAAATTTTCAAAAGAGAATTTCAAAAGAGATATAAAATTATTTATAGAAGAGAAGATGGATGAATTTGTATCGGGTAAATAGATTTATTTCCTTTTTAGCGATATTTCTAACCGATATACTTGTGATTTTATTGGCTCTTTATGCGACTCATTATGAGAGATTATTTCTAAACAAATTTCTAACTACTCAATATGAAGGAGATTTATATAAATATCTTCATTTTTATATTCTTTATGTGATTATTTTCGCCTCCTTTTACGTAAACGGTCTCTATACCAAAAGATACGATTTTTGGATGGAGCTAAAGAGCATTATAAAGAGTCTGTTTTTCTCGTTTTTGCTTGTTTTCTCTTTTGTCTCTTTAATGAAAATCAATCACGAATATTCTCGCCTTTTTATCACTATCTTTTTTATAAATTTGCTTTTGCTTCTTCCGTTGTTTAAGATCATCATCAAAAGGATTTTATATCTTTGCGGTTTTTGGAAAAAATATGCCTATATCGAGGGAAACCATAAGCAAGGCAGAGTCTTAAAAAGAGAGATGATGATAAACTGGTATTTGGGTTATGTGGAGACTAAGGATCTAAAAAAAGCTCAAACAGTCTTTATCGCTACGAGAAATATACCGATAAAAAAGCTTGAAGAGATTTTATACCGCTACAAAAAGAGCCATACGGAGATTATTTTAGTTCCCTACCTTTTTAATATCAGCTTTGCGAATGCCGATATTTTGGATCTAAACCGATCTCGACTCTCTTTGATCACTTTTAAAAATCAATTGCTGATTCCTAAAAACATCTTTCTAAAGAAAGTTAGCGAAAATTTTCTGGTGCTTCTTTTGCT